>DUOR01000332.1 GCA_012838715.1 Actinomycetales bacterium | reverse complement strand
GGTTGATCTGGTCGTAGGTCTTCTCGTCCATGAGGACGTAGTCCTCGCCGTCGCGGTACAGGAAGGTCATGTCGCGGCGGTCGACGGTGGCGGTCTCGACCTTGACGCCGGCGTTGAAGGTCTTGTCGACGGTCTTGCCGGAGACGACGTCCTTGAGCTTGGTGCGCACGAACGCGGGGCCCTTGCCCGGCTTGACGTGCTGGAATTCGACGATCTGCTGCAGCTTGCCGTCGATCTTGAGGACAAGGCCGTTCTTGAAGTCGGAGGTGTTGGCCACGAAAAGAGCTCCTGTCGGGTTGGCGACTCGGTGGTTCGGACTGACCTGTACACGATACCCCCACCGCCGCCGCGGGCGGTAGCAGGGTTCGGCGCGCCTACAGGGTCTTCGGCAGCGGGGTGATGATCTCGGCGTCGCCGTCGGTGATGACGACGGTGTCCTCGATCCGGGCCCCGCCGGTGCCGGGCACGTAGATGCCGGGCTCGATGGTGAGGGTCATGCCGGTGGCCAGCACGCCCTCGGCGCGGCTCGAGGCGAAGGGCGCCTCGTGGACGTCCAGGCCGATGCCGTGCCCGGTGGAGTGCACGAAGTACTCGCCGTACCCGGCGGCGACGATCTCCTGCCGGGCGGCGGCGTCGACGTCGGCCAGCGCGGTGCCCGGCCGGGCGGCGGCGATGCCGGCCAGCTGGGCGCGCAGCACGGCGGAGTGGATTTCCCGGACGGTGTCGTCGGCCGCGTCCGCGCCGCCGACGACGAGGGTGCGGGTCATGTCCGAGTGGTAGCCGTCCTTGGCGGCGCCGAAGTCGAAGGTGACCAGGTCGCCCTCCTCGAGGACCCGGTCCTCGGCGCCGTGGTGCGGCTTCGCGGAGTTGGGCCCGGAGGCGACGATGGTGTCGAAGGCGATGCCGTCGGCGCCGCCCAGGCGCATCCGGTGCTCCAGGTCCGCGGCCAGGTCGCGTTCGGTGGCGCCGGCGGCGATGGCGCCGGACTCCAGCAGCCCCTCGAAGGCGCGGACGGCGATGGCGGCGACCTCGCGCAGCAGCTCCAGCTCGCCCTCGTCCTTGACGGCGCGCAGGCCCTCGACGAGGCCGGTGGTCTCGACCAGCGCCGACTCCCCCGCCGCCTCCTCCAGCGCCCGCAGCTGGGCGACGGTGACGTGATCGGCCTCGAAGCCGATACGGCCCACCTCGGCGCCGGCCGCCGCGCCGACGAGCTCCACGGCGCATTCGCGGGCCTTCCGCAGCTCCAGGCCCGGCGCCTCGACGCCGATCTGGGTGACGTAGCGGCCGTCGGTGGACACGGTCACGGAACCGTCCGCGCCCAGCAGGACGCCGCCGTTCGAGCCCGTGAAGCCCGTGAGCCACCGGACGTGGGGCGGGTGGGCGACGACGATCGCGTCGCAACCGGCGTCGGCAAGCAGATTGGCCAGGAGATCCCGGCGTTCGGCGAAGGTGCTCACGCGACCGCCCCCGCAATCCGGCGCAGCGCCATGCCGTAGCCGTCCGTGCCGCAGCCGACGACGATGCCGGCGGCCAGGGGCGACAGCAGCGAGGTGTGGCGGAACTCCTCGCGGGCGTGGACGTTGGAGATGTGCACCTCGTGGAAACCGGCGCCGTCGGCGACCTCCGCCAGCGCGTCGCGCAGCGCCACCGACGTGTGGGTCAAGCCTCCCGGGTTGATGATGACGGGCCATCCCTCGTCGGCGGCTTCGTGCACCCAATCGATGAGCTGCCCCTCCGAGTTGGACTGGCGGCAGTCGACGCTCACGCCGACCTCGCCGGCGAGGGCGGTGAGCCCGGCCTCGACGTCGGCGAGCGTGGTGAAGCCGTAGACCTCCGGCTGGCGCTTGCCCAGCCGGTTCAGGTTCGGGCCGTTGAGGACGAGCACCGTGGTCATCGCGCCGACTCCTCGGCGGCCGCGCGGCCGGCGGCGGCCAGGCGCTCGTACGCGGCGCGCAGGTCCTCCTCCGACGGGCCCTCGATGCGGGTGGTCTCGCCCGGGGCGGTCAGCGCGACGAAACGCACCGTGCCGCGACGGTTCTTCTTGTCGCGGGCCATGCCGGCGAAGAGCTCGTCGTAGCGGCCGCCCGGGTACGTCGTCGGCAGGCCGATGGACTCCAGGATGTCGCGGTGGCGCGCCACCAGCGCGTCGTCGATGAGGCCCGCGCCGCGCGCCAGCTCCGCGACGTACACCATGCCGACGGCGACGGCGTGGCCGTGGCGCCAGCGGTAGTCCTCCAGGCGCTCGACGGCGTGGCCGAAGGTGTGGCCGTAGTTGAGGGTCTCGCGCAGGCCGGCTTCCTTCAGATCCTGGGTGACCACGTGCGCCTTCACGACGATGGCCCGCTCGATGAGCTCCGGCAGTGTGCCGTCGACGTCGAGGCAGGCCGCCGGGTCGGCCTCGTAGAGGTCGAGGATGGCGGTGTCCGAGATGAACCCGGCCTTGATGATCTCCGCCGAACCCGCGACGATCTCCGCCATCGGCAGGGTGCGCAGGAAGTCGAGGTCGACGAACACCGCCGACGGCTCGTGGAACGCGCCGACGAGGTTCTTGCCCGCCGCGGTGTTGATGCCGGTCTTGCCGCCGACGGCCGCGTCGACCATCGCCAGCAGGGTCGTCGGCACCTGGATGACCTTGATGCCGCGCATCCACGCCGCCGCGACGAAGCCGCCGAGGTCGGTGGCCGCGCCGCCGCCCACGGCGACGACGGCGTCAGCGCGACCCACGCCGCGCTCGCCCAGCAGATCCCAGCCCTGGCCGGCGACCTCGAGGGTCTTGCCCGCCTCGGCGTCCGGCACCTCCCAGGTGAACGCCTCAATCCCCTTGGCCGCCAACGCCTCCGCGATGCGGTGGGAGGTCGGGGCGACGCTGCCCTGGTGCATCACGCACACCTTGGTGGCGCCGGTGGCGGCGGCCGCTTCAGCGATGTCGGCGGTGAGGCCGGAGCCGATGCGCACCTCGTAGGGTGCGGGGCCGTTGACGGGGATCGTGGTCACGTGGGCGGAACCTTTCCGGGGAATCGGGCGTGCGGGTCAGGGCACGCGGACTGCGTCGTCGTCCGCGTCGGCGGTGTCGAGGTAGCCGAGGATCTCGGCGACGACCCGCTGCGGCGAGCTGGAGTCCGACCGGGCCTTGAAGCTGGCGACCTCCTCGTAGAGGGGGCGGCGGAACTCGTACATGCGACGATAGTGTTCGGCCGGGTCGTCGGCCCGCAGAACGGGCCGGGTGTTTTCGCCGGCGGTGCGGCGGACGCCCTCCTCGACGCTGACCTCCAGGTACACGACGTCGAGGTCGGCGAGCAGGTCGCGGGTCGCCTCGGAGAGGACGGCGCCGCCGCCGAGGGAGATGACGCCGGGCAGCTGCAGCGCCTCGGCGACGACCTCCTCCTCGATTTCGCGGAAGCGCGGCTCCCCCAGGCGGGTGAACACGTCGCCGCAGGTGGCGCCCTCGCGGACCTCAATCATGTGATCGGTGTCGGTGAGCGGGAGGTTCATTGCGCGGGCCAGCCGGCGGCCGATGGTGGACTTGCCGGCGCCCGGCGGACCGATGAGGACTACGCGTGGTTGGGCCATTGCGATGACAACCTACTCCCAGTTCAAACGGTCCGCGACCTGCGCGAGGTAGCCCTCGACGTTGCGGCGGGTCTCCGCCAGGCTGTCGCCGCCGAACTTCTCGGTGACGGCGCGGGCGAGGACGAGGGCGACCATCGCCTCGGCGACGACGCCGCCGGCGGGGACGGCGCAGACGTCGGAGCGCTGGTGGATGGCGGAGGCGGCGGCGCCGGTGGACATGTCGACGGTCTTCAGCGCGCGGGGGACGGTGGAGATCGGCTTGAAGCCGACGCGGGCGACCAGCGGCTGGCCGTTGGTCATGCCGCCCTCGATGCCGCCGGCGCGGTTGGTCAGGCGGTCGACGCCGTCGTCGGTGCGCACCATTTCGTCGTGGGCCTGCGTGCCGCGGCGGCGGGCCTCCTCGAAGCCGTCGCCGATTTCGACGCCCTTGACGGACTGGATGCCCATCAGCGCCGACGCGAGCTGCGCCTCGAGGCGCGCCTCGCCGGAAACGTGGGAGCCGAGGCCGACGGGCAGGCCGTGGACGACGACCTCGACGATGCCGCCGAGGGTGTCGCCCTGCTTCTTGGCGGTCTCGATTTCGGCGATCATCGATTCCTCGGCGTCCTTGGCGTGGGCGCGGACGGGCGATTCGTCGATGGCGTCCTGGTCGGCGAAGGTCGGCAGCGGGCCGTCGTAGGGCTCGGAGGCGCCGATGGAGATGACGTGGGAGACGATTTCCACGCCGAGGGTCTCCCGGAGGATGGAGCGGGCGACGGTGCCGGCGGCGACGCGGGCGGCGGTTTCGCGGGCGCTGGAGCGCTCGAGGATGTTGCGGGCGTCGGTGTGGCCGTACTTCAGCATGCCGTTGAAGTCGGCGTGGCCGGGGCGCGGGCGGGTGAGGGTGGCGCCGCGGGCGGTGTCCAGTTCGGCGTCATCGACGGGGTCGGCGGACATGACGGTGGTCCACTTGGGCCATTCGGTGTTGCCGATCATGATGGCCACCGGGGAGCCGAGGGTGCGGCCGTGGCGGACGCCGCCGAGCAGCGTCACCTCGTCGGCCTCGAACTTCATCCGGGCGCCGCGGCCGTAGCCGAGGCGGCGCCGCGCGAGCTGGCGCGAGATGTCCGAGCGGGTGACGGGAAAGTCTGCGGGCACGCCTTCGACCATGGCGACGAGCGCCTGACCGTGCGATTCCCCTGCGGTGGTCCAACGAAGCATGGAGGCATCATCTCATGTCGGTAACGGTTCCTGGCTCACCGCCCCCGACCACCGCCCCCGCTCAGCCGGTGACGGCGGTCACGGCAGCGGCCGCGAGAAGCATTGCGGGGCCGTGCGGGACGGTTCTGGCGCGCATG
>DUOR01000331.1 GCA_012838715.1 Actinomycetales bacterium | reverse complement strand
TCATCGCCCATCACGCCGATGCGCAACGGATCCTCGTCGGTGAACCCGACGCCCACCTCGGCGAACGCCGCGGCGACGTCCTCGTCGGTCATCTCGGCGGCGTCGGCGACCGGTCCCGGGGCCTCCGGAATCTCCAGGTCGTCCGTGCGGCCGGTGGCCACCGCGGCCACCGCGGCGGGGTCGATGCGGGACAGGAGCAGGCGCCGCACCTCGGCGTCGGCAAGCGCATCCGACGCGAGGTTCGCGTGCACCACCAGCTCCCGCGGCACCGGCCGCGGCAACTCCACGGACCCCGGCACCAGGCCGTAGGTCAGGGCCGTCGTCTGCTGCGGCCGCAGCCACAACGACTGCAGCTGGCCGGTGCGCAGCAGCTCCGCGCCGGTCACGGCATCGCCGATGGACCGGATGATCACCGTCTCCGTGCGGGCCGACGTCTCCCCCCAGAAACGATCGTTGCGCACCAGGCGCACCTCGCCGCGCCCCACGTCGAAGGACTGCGCCGAATACCTGCCGCCCGACGCCGGAATGCCGCCATCGAGCGCATCCGCGAACGGCGTCGTCGACGGCCGGAGGATATGGCTCGGCAGCAGGTAGCGGAACAGGGTCCGCCACTCCGGCATCGCGCCCTCGATGATGACGTCGACCTGCCGGCCGCCGTCGGACACCGTGATGCCACGGATGCGCTCGTACCCCGCGGCGTCGCGCACCCCGGGCTGCTCCGCGAGAACCGACTGCAGGTACCGGAAATCGGCGCCCGAAATGGGCGTGCCGTCCGACCACTGGGCGCCCGGGCTGATGCGGTAGCGGATGCGGGTGTCGCCCGGCAGGGCCTGCCCCGGATCCACCTCCGGCACCGAGGTTGCGCCATTGGCGGCGCCGCCCGTGTCGCCGGAATCCGCGTCGGGCACGGGATCGGACACCGGCACCAGTTGCGCGCTCTCCAGCAGATCCGGGTTGGGGCGCCAGGTGTCCGGGGCCGCCGGATCGGGCTCGAAGGCGCTCGGTAGGGTCAACGAGGCCACCAGGTCCGTCACCGGCGAGGTGTCCGCGATCAGGTGCGGATTGAAACCATCACCGAAATCGTCGACGCCCACCCGAATCTCCCGCAACGACTCGGCGCCGGTGGCGTCCTCGGGCGGGGCGACCGGCCCCTCCCCCTCGACGGTCGGGGCATCGCCCGGATTGGCCATGCATGCGGACAGCAAAGCCGCCGCCGCGCAGGCCGCCACGAGGGCGGTGCGACGGCGGCGGCTGGTGGCGCGCGGGCGGGCGAACATGGTGGAAAGCCTACTTCACGCGCCGGGCCGGATTACCCCGCGCCGGGGACATGCCCGGGAAGACCGGGCGAACCCGCGGCACCGGGCGGGCCGGAACCTACTTGTTCTTGTTCAGCGCCTTCTCGCGGGAGCGGGCGCGGCCGCGCTCGGTGGCGTTGAGGATGAGCTTGCGCACGCGGATGCCGTCCGGCGTGACCTCGACGCACTCGTCGGCGCCACAGAACTCCATCGCCTCGTCGAGGGTCAGGGAGCGGGCCTTGTCCAGCGTCACCGTGGTGTCGGCGGAAGCCGCACGCATGTTGGTGAGCTTCTTCTCCTTGGTGATGTTGATGTCCATGTCCTCGTCGCGCGGGTTCGCGCCGACGACCATGCCCTCGTAGGCCTGGTCGCCCGGCTCGACGAAGAAGATGCCGCGGTCGGCGAGCTGCAGCAGCGCGTAGGCCGTGATCTGGCCGGTGCGGTCGGCGACCAGGGAGCCGGTGGCGCGGTCCTTGATCTCGCCGGCCCACTCGTCGTAGCCGGCGGAGTAGTGGTTGGCGATGCCGGTGCCCTTGGTCTCCGTCATGAAGATGGTGCGGAAGCCGATGAGGCCGCGCGACGGGACGGTGAACTCCATGCGCACCCAGCCGGAGCCCTGGTTGGCCATCTGCTCCATGCGGCCCTTGCGGGCGGCCATCAGCTGGGTGATGGCGCCGAGGTGCTCCTCGGGCACGTCGATGGTGAGGTGCTCGTACGGCTCGTGCAGCTTGCCGTCGATGGTCTTGGTGACCACCTGGGGCTTGCCGACGGTCAGCTCGAAGCCCTCGCGGCGCATGGTCTCCACCAGGATGGACAGCGCCATTTCGCCGCGGCCCTGCACCTCCCAGGCGTCGGGGCGCTCGGTGGGCAGGACGCGCAGCGACACGTTGCCGATGAGCTCCTGGTCCAGGCGGGCCTTGACGACGCGGGCGGTGAGCTTGTCGCCGCCGCCCTGGCCGGCCATCGGCGAGGTGTTGACGCCGATGGTCATGGAGATGGCGGGCTCGTCGACCATGATGCGCGGCAGCGGGTTCGGGGCGTCGACGGCGCAGAGGGTGTCGCCGATCATGATCTCGTCGATGCCGGACACGGCGGCGATGTCGCCGGCGATGGCTTCCTCGGTGGGCACGCGGGTCACGCCGACGGTGCGAAGGAGCTCCGCGATCTTGGCGGTCTTGACGTGCTGCTCGCCGTCGGAGTCGTAGTGGATCCAGGAGACCTGCTGGCCCTTGCGGATCTTGCCCGAGTGGATGCGGATGAGGCCGATGCGGCCGAGGAAGGAGCTGGAGTCGAGGTTGGTGACCTGCGCCTGCAGCGGGCCGTCGACGTCGGCGGACGGCTCCGGCAGGGTCTCGGTGATGACGTCGAACAGCGGCTGCAGATCCTCGTTGTCCGGCAGGTTGCCGTCGCCCGGGTTCTCGGTGGAGGCCTTGCCGGCGCGGCCGGAGGCGTAGAGCACCGGCAGCTCGAGGTTGCGCTCGGCGGCCTCGGCGGCCTCCGGGTCCTCGACGGTGGAGGCGAGCTCCAGGAGGAGGTCCTGGGCCTGCTCGACGACGTGGTCGATGCGGGCGTCGGCGCGGTCGGTCTTGTTGACCACGATGATGACCGGCATGGAGGCGGCGAGCGCCTTGCCCAGCACGAAACGGGTCTGCGGCAGCGGGCCCTCGGAGGAGTCCACCAGCAGGACGACGCCGTCGACCATGGACAGGGCGCGCTCGACCTCGCCGCCGAAGTCGGCGTGGCCCGGGGTGTCGATGACGTTGATGATGAGGTCGCGGCCGTCCTTGCCGGCGCCCTTGCGCCGGATGGCGGTGTTCTTCGCCAGGATCGTGATGCCCTTCTCCCGCTCCAGGTCACCGGAGTCCATCACGCGGTCGGCGACTTCCCCGTGGTCGCCGAAGACGCCGGACTGCTCGAGCATGGCGTTGACGAGGGTGGTCTTGCCGTGGTCGACGTGGGCGACGATGGCGACGTTGCGGAACTCGGTTTCAGTCACGGGTGGGGTGCTCCTCAAAAAGGTAAGGCGGGGGCCGCGCGGGCGTTGTCGGCCCCGGCGGGTGGCCGGGCGGGCCCGGCTCGGCAGGGCCCAGGGGCCCGGTGCGGGTTTCCAGGGTACTCGCAGGTAGCCCCCGCGCGCGATCCAGGGCTTTCCGACGGGGCGGGGCCCCGCTCCCCCCGGTTCCCCGGCCCCTCCCGACAGTCGCCGCAGGATACCCACGGGGGTACCCGATCGAACGCGACTGGACAGGCGGCACTCAGGTTCGGCTAAGGTGGCCGGCACATACCCCACGGGGTATCAATTTTTTGTCCCGGGCTCCGCGCCCCACGGCGTCGGAAAGCACCGGGACCGCCCCACCGGCGACGGCGGGGCGAAGGAAACCGCAACCCACCGGAGACGGTGGCGACAACGCAAAGGATCGCATCCGATGATCAGGAACCTCGGCGAGAAGTACTCGCCCCTGTATTTCCTCGCCGCCCTCGGCTTCGGCGGCATGTCCGTCTTCTTCTTCATGGCGTTCATGCACATCACGCCCCACCCGGACACCCCGATGCCGACCTTCGAGTCCATCTGGGACGCCTGGGCCGCCGGCGGCGCCTTCATGAAGTCGTCCATCCTCATCGGCTACATCGGCATGATCGCCATGTTCATCACCCACCTGACGCTGCTGGCCTGGAACTTCCGCGAGTTCTCGAAGTTCCGCCGCACCGAGGCGTACAAGACCCTCAAGTCCACCAACGCCGAGGTCACCCTCATGGCCATCCCGCTGACCCTGGGCATGACCGTCAACGGCATGTTCGTCGCCGCCATGGCGCTCATCCCGGGCCTGTGGGGCATCATCGAGTCCCTCATGCCGCTGGCGCTGCTGGCCTACGGCTCCGTCGGCGTCCTCGCGCTGGTCATCATGTCCGCCTACCTCAAGCGCGTCATCGCCGCGGGCTTCGACTTCAAGGCCAACGGCGGCCTGAACCAGCTGCTCTCCGCCTTCGCCTTCACCATGGTCACCGTCGGCTTCGCCGCCCCGGCCGCCATGTCCGGCAACAAGACCATCGTCATGCTGGCCCTGCTCGGCTCCCTGTTCTTCGGCTCCATCGCCGTCCTGCTCTTCGTCGTGTTCCTGCCGCTCGGCGTCATGTCGATGATGCGCTACGGCCTGTCCCTGCAGAACTCCGCCACCCTGTGGCTCGCCGTCCCGATTTCCACCCTGCTGGCCATCACCATGCTGCGCCTGCGCCACGGCCTGCAGACCCTGGAGACCTTCACCCCCGGCTACGACGGCGCCGAGGCCCCCAAGTCCTCCATCCTCGTGCTGGTCATGCTCTCCGCCGCCATCATGTTCCAGATGACCTTCCTCGGCCTCGGCCACCTGGTCATGCGCCAGAACGGCTTCTACAAGGAGTACCTGCTGGGCCGCGAGACCGCGTCGCCGGCCGCCTTCACCCTGGTCTGCCCGGGCGTCGGCCTCTCCGTCCTGTCGATGTTCGCCCTGCACGTCGGCCTGGTGTCCAACGGCATCGTCGAGAAGTTCTCGGTCACCTACTACGTGCTGGTCGCCGTCATCGTCGTCATCGCCGCCGTGACCCTCTGGTCCGCCGTCACCCTGTTCCGCAACCAGCTGTCCACCAAGGGCGCCTTCGCCCTGGCCCAGCAGCGCGCGAACTCCGAGTCGGCGACCGTCGTCACCGAGCAGAAGACCGCCGCGGAGAAGTCCACCGCCGACGCGCGCTAACTTCTTGACTTCCCCCTGACGGACGCCCGCCGCGGGCGCCCGCCGAACACGAAGCCCGGCCCCTCGCCAATCATGGTGAGGGGCCGGGCTTCTCGCGTGCGCCGACAGCCGATTGCGCCGGCGTTCCGGCGGGATGGCTACAGCGCCTTGATGATGTCCGAGATCATCGACTTCGCCTGCTCCATCACGTGCTCCATGCCGTCGACGTCGGCCATCGCGGCCATCGCCTCCGGGTTCAGGGCGGTGACGCGCACGGCGTCGCCGCCGGCCTCGAGATCCTGGCGGACGACGACGTTGCAGGGCATCACGAGCGAAATGTCGCGGGTCGCGTCCAGGGCCTGCGCCGCGAAGTTCGGGTTGCAGGCGCCGAGGATGAGGATGCGCTCGATGTCGCGGTCAATCTTCTTCTTCAGCGTGTCCGTGACGTCGATTTCGGTGAGCACACCGAAGCCGCCGTCGACGATGGCCTGGCGGGTGCGCTCGGCGACCTCGTCGAAGTCGCCGTGGACGACCGTGCCGACGCCGAGTTCCATGCCGTTTCCGTTATCCTTCATGATCCACACTCTCCTCATTGTTCGGGGTTGTTCGGGATTGCTCGGGCCTGCCCGGGGCTTAACGGGGCTGCACGGGGCCGCGAGGCCGCCGGCCAAGAGTCAGGTTCCGGGGCCGTACGGGCCCCGTTTCGGGAACCGAGGCGACCCCGTTTCCGGCAGGTCCGGGCAATCACCCACCCCCATGTATACCCTCAGGGGCATAAAAGTGAAGGAAGTTTTCCTTGGCCGATACCGAAATCGGGGCGCGTCGGCAAGCGAACAATGTCACGGGGGAATCACGACCTGCGCGTGCGCGCGGAACCGATCCTGCCCCGGTCATCGGCGTTAATGGATCTCAGGTTTCACGGAAGCGAAACTCAGCGCCGACTCACCTCATGTACCACACGCGCCCCCAAAGCCACACAAGACGCGCCAGCAACATGAGTTCCACGGGGGAGAATCTTTGCCAAATCGTTTCCAAAAAACGTTCACCCCCCTTATGATGGGGCGCGACTGAGCACAGACCGACGCCAACCGGCGCCGCCATAGACCAACGAGGGGTATTTCGACGTGGTCCTGAACCGACGCACCATCATCCGCCGCACCGCGGCCGCCCTGGGCGCCGCCGCCCTGCTGTCGGCCGGCCTCGCCCCCGCTGCCATCGCGCAGCCGGGCATCTCGACCCCGAACCTCGGCTCGATCCCGCAGGCGCCGAGCAGCTCCGACCTGCCGTCCGGCGAGATCGCGGCCGCCATCGAGCGAATCACCAGCCAGCCGGGGGTCCCGGAGGAGATCGGCGACGCCCTCGAGCGCGTTTCCAACTTCCTCACCGGC
>DUOR01000330.1 GCA_012838715.1 Actinomycetales bacterium | reverse complement strand
CGGATCCAGCCGCCCTGGAACTCCTGCTCCAGGCCGCCCGCCGGAATCTGCCGCTGCGGGCCGACCGGGTAACCGAACGGGCCGTTCTCCCAGCCGGTGGCGCCCCAGTGGGTCATGATGTCCCCGTCGGGGACGGCGTGCGCACCGGAACCGTGCGACCAGTAGAGGTTGCCGTGCTCGAAGCGCTGGAAGAAGCCGTTGTCCTTCGACAACGGGATTTCGTCCGTCAACGGCAGGCCGAGCGACGTCTCCGCCGGCCCGCCGCCCGCGCGGTAAGCCGCGCCGATGGCACCCAGCACGACGCGCACATCACCCTCGTTCGGCTTGACGATGTAACCGCCCTGGAAATCCTGGGCCACGCCACCGGGCACGTCGTAGCGCTCGGAGGTCGGGTAGCCGAGGCGCCCGGTCTCCCAGCCCTCGTCCGCCCACACGTTGGCGAAGTCCGCCATGACCACCTGGGCGCCCGTGTCCGGGGTCCAGTAGATGGAGCCGCGCTCGAAGTGGTTGAAACGACCCTCCCCGTCCGGGGTGATGGTCTCGCTCGTCGTCGGGAAGCCCAGCGGCGATTCCGGGCCACCGATCTCGTGGTAACGACCACCGATGCGGCCCCACGCGAATTGGGCGCCGATGGATTCCTTCCAGTAACCGCGGCCACCGGAGAAGTCCTGGGCGACGCCGCCCCCAATCGGGTACTCACCGGACAGGCACATGCCCAGGCCCTCGAAGTCGCGGTAACGCTCACCGATGGCGCCGCCGACGTTGCAGGTGACGCCGCGATCCTCAGGCGACAGACCAAGGGCGTCGGCCATCTGCGGGAACGACTGCGACATCTCGAACTGCCAGTACGGCCACGAGTGCGTGCCCGAATCCCGGAAGCGGGCGGTCACGTCCACGCCCTCGCGGCGGGCGTACTGCACGAAGGTTTCGGAGGTCATGCGGGACAGGGCCTCCAAGCCGAACGCCGCCGGATTGTCCGGGAACCGCGGGTTCGACGTCGACGGCTGGTCCCACTCGCCGGTGTTGCCGCTGCCCGCGGAAATGTAGATGGAGGTGCCCGCCAGCTCGCCGACGTTGCGCTTCGGGTCATTCTCGCGCCAGCGCGGGGAGTCCGCCGGACCCCACATGCGCCACGCGTTGTAGCCGCCGGCCTCCTGCATCGCGCCGTGGATGGCCTGCGGCATGCCGATGGAGGAGGTGTCCAGGTAACCGGAGAAGCTGCCGACGAAGTCGAACATCTCCGGGCGGTGGGCGGCCAGGTTCATGGCGGCGGTGCCGCCCATGGACAGGCCGACGATGGCCCGCCGATCGTTGGCGCGCCAACCCTGCTCCAGCACGTGGGGCAGCTCATCGAGGAGGAAGGACTCCCACTGGTAGTTCTTGCCGTTGTCCGGCTCGTTCCAGTCGGTGTAGAAGGAGGACTCGCCGCCGACGGGCATGACCACGAGGACGTTCTTGTCCGCGTAGTAGCGCTCGATGTTGGTCTCCAGGGTCCAACCGGACCAGTCGTCGCGGGCGCGCATGCCGTCGAGGTGCCAGACCGCCGGGAAATCCCGATTCCGGTTCTGGTTCCAGTCGCGCGGCAAGAGCAGCTGCACCGCGATGGGCTCACCCGGCATCGCCGCGGAGTTGATGAACACCTTGACGTGGCGCTCCGAGAGCCACTGGACCTTCTCGACGTCGACCTCGCCGGGCAGGTTCGGCAGATCTTGCTCGGTCTCGCGGATCGACGCCGTGGGCCCGTCCCCCTCCGGGGGCGGCGACCACAGGGACGACGAGGACTGGATGGCGTCGGCGATGGCGTCACCCTGGGGCTGTGCCTGCGCCGGAGTGGCCAGGAGGCCAACCGCCAGCGGCAACGCCATCGTCGCGGCGAGTGCCCGACGCCAACGGCGCCGGAGGGAGTGTGCGGTGTCTCGCATGATGAGGGCTTCCCCTTCGGTCAGTGGTCCTTCGTCCTGGCGGCCGCGGTCGTTCGCCCGGTTCCGGGGGTTCCCCTCCCCCGGACTCGTCGGACCGACTCGGCCACCGCTTCGACCCTGTTTTTACCGGGTTCACGATGGCGTATGGCCGCGACTCGCCCTAAACCTCATGTTGAAGTTCAACTTTAGGGTTGAGTGTATGGGAAAAGTCATTTCGGGATCGCGGAACCCCCGCCCGAACGGGGTTCGGTGCGGGGGTTTCGCGGTTCCGGGCGCCGGCGAGGAGAAAAGGTTCTCCGGCGCCCGGGCTCCGTCCGGGCCAGTCGGCCCGGCGGGTGCGGCCGGGGACTAGACGCCCAGGGCGGCCTTGATGTGCGGGCGGGCCATGGCCAGGTCCTGCTGCCACAGCGACCAGGCGTGGATGCCGTCCGGGCTGTAGTGCATGGTCGGGTTCAGGCCGGCGGCGCGGGCCTGGGACTCGAACGCCATGGTCGAGGCGCGGGACAGACCCTCCAGCGCGATGCCCATGCCGATCTGCGGCAGCTCAGCCGGCGCGCCGGCCAGAGCCTCCGGGGTGGACCAGTGCGACGGGTAGCCGTTCGCCGAGGTGATGAACATGGGCAGACCCTGCAGCTTGCCCAGGTTCATGGACGGATCGTTGCGCACGTGGCCCGGGGTCGGGATGCCCGGAGGGCCCCACATCGCGGTCGGCTCGTAGCCCTGGTCGATCTGCGCGCCGGCGATGGCGGTGGACATGACCGGGTTGGACACCTGGAAGTAGCCGGAGAAGACCGAGGCCTGGCGGAACTGATCACGGTGGTTGTAGGCCAGCGACATCGCGGCGGAACCGCCCATGGACAGACCGGCGACCGCGTTGTTGGTGCGGCTGGTCTGAAAGTGGACGTCCAGGTAGTGGGGCAGCTCCTGGGTCAGGAACGTCTCCCACTTGTAATTGCGGATCTCGCCCTTGCTGTTGATCGCCGGGCCGTTCCAGTCGGTGTAGAACGACGCTTCGCCGCCGACCGGCATGGCCAGCGTGATGTTGTCGTGCTCGAACAGGGCCGGGGCGTGAGCCGTCCAGACGTACTCGGACCAGTCGTCGCGGGCGCGGAGGCCGTCGAGGAGGTACAGGCCGGGGCTGCCGGGAGCGATGCCCGGGCGGATCTGGACGGTGATGTCCTTGCCCATGGCATGGGAGTACACCTGGCAGTACTGCAGCCAGTAGTTGTAGGTGTCCCAGCTGCAACCGGGGCGCAGCCAACCGCGGTGGGCGTTGGCCTCCTCCGGCGCGGCGAACTGCATCATGCCGAAGATGGTGGCGACGGCGACCATCGCGGCCAGCGCCTTGGCCTTCCACCCGCGCGCGATTGCGGTGAAGCTCATGTTTCTCCTCGTGGACGTCTCACGTCGTAGATTGCGCCATTCATGCGTGCGGGCCCCGATTCCCGGGGCCCGAAACTCCGCTTCTGGCGCGCCTTCCGATGGGGATCATCGGGCACGTGGCGGCTAACGTTACCGTTTCGCGACTATTTCGCAAACCTGGTTTTCAGGAGGAATTCAGATGTCACGCCGCACATCCCCCGAATAGGGTCATCCCTCCGTCACATCGGCCACACGGGACCCGCGGCAGCCCATGCGCCACCGACCGGATCGCCGACGGCCCGCCCCGGAAGTCCGGGACGGGCCGTCGGAAAGCGGTGCAGCGCAGTGCCGTGCAGCGCCGGGCGGTGAACCTCGGCCTCAGCCGAGGGCGGGCACCAGGTACACCGCGATGGCGATGGAGATGACCCACATGACGGCCAGCGCCTGCAGGGGCCGGTCGCGCAGGGCGATTTCGTCGGGGCTGCCCGCATCGCCGCGGTCGACGTCGGCGGCGTAGCGGAGAATCGCGATGGTGAAGGGCACCATCGAAATCTGGTACCAGACGGCGGAGGTGCCGTCGGCGCGGTTGCCCATCTCGAAGCCCCACAGGGAGTACGCCAGGACGACGGCGGTGGCGGACACGGTCCACACGAACCGCAGGTACGTCTCCGTGTACCCCTGCAGGGAGCGGCGGATCTGCTTGTTCGTCCGCTTCGCCAGCAGCAGCTCCGCATACCGCTTGCCGGCCGCCATGAACAGCGAGCCGAACGCCGCGACCAGCAGGAACCACTGGGACAGGTGAATCGCCGCGGCCACGCCGCCCGCCATCGCGCGCAGCATGAAACCGGAACTGACCAGCGCGATGTCAATCACCGGCTGATGCTTCCAGCCGAAGCAGTAGCCCAGCTGCAGCGCGATGTACACCGCCACCACGATGGCCAGGCCCGGCCCGGAGGACGCGAAGAAATAGGAGACGCCGATGGCCGCCACGATGAGGATCACCGACATCACGTACGCCAGCGGCACCGGCAGCACGCCGGCGGCAATCGGCCGGAAGCGCTTCGTCGGGTGCGCGCGGTCCGCCTCGACGTCGCGGGCGTCGTTGATGAGGTAAATCGACGACGACGCCAGGCAGAACGCGACGAACGCGATCAGGACGTCGATGAGCGTGCGGCCGTCGGTCAGCGCGCCCGCGCCCGCCGCGGCCGGGGCCGCGATGACCAGGACGTTCTTGACCCACTGCTTCGGCCGCAGCGCCTTGTACATGCCGTCGAGGAGGTTCTTCGGCGGCTGGCCCTGCGGGTTCGTCGGCTCGTCGATGCCGTAGGTGTGCGGCTCCGAACCCAGCCGAATCGGCGCGCCCGGCGCCGCCGGGCCCGACGGCTGCCCCGGGGTGCCCGGGATCGATTCGTCCGCCGACGCGGCCGAAGCCCCGCCGGCCGGGG
>DUOR01000329.1 GCA_012838715.1 Actinomycetales bacterium | reverse complement strand
GCGCGGGGCGGGTCGGATCACGGTGGGTCACGTCGATTTCGCCGACCGAACCCGGCGTCGGCGGCAGGCGGCGGGCGATGTCGCCGACCCCCGCCAGCGGCGCGATCGCGGCGTCCCAGTCGTCGGTGCCGGCGCCCTCGGTGAAGGCGGCCAGCACCCATTCGCCCTCGGCCCATGCAACGGTCACCGCATCCGGGATCTCACGCAGGACGCGGTGGGCGCGATCGTCGAAAATCCGGTGGATGAGCTCCGGGTCGGTCGCGGAAACCAGCACCTCGCCCTCCTGTCCGACCTCAGGGAGATCCGTGGGGCCGATGCGGGAGAACTCCAGCACTTCGTCGGAAGGCACGGGGCGGCGCAGGGCCAGCAGGGTCACGCCGCCGACGTCGCACAGGCGCATCTCGCGGCCATGGGCGAAACCGGAGACTACGTTGCGGGCCTCGCCGGCCGGGGTGCGCTGCCACTGCTCGGCGAGCGCCGCATCCGACTTGGCGAACTCGGCGTTGCGGCCGACGGCCCACGCCTTCCGGGCCCGCCGCGACACGGGGCGGGAGCTGCGCCAAGGCATGATGCGTTCGGTCTTCGAAGGTTCCCTGCGCTCGTCCTGCGCGGGAACGGCATCGTCGTCCTGAGTGGGCGCAGACTGATCGTCCCGCGCGGATACGGTTTCGTGGTCCTGCGCGGTTTCGTCGTCCCGTACGGGCGCGGCATCATCATCCGGCGCGGCCGCGACAGAGTCGTCCACCGCTGCCACTGCGTCGGTGTCGTCCCGCGGCGCCGCCGCTACCTCCCGCGCAAGCTCGTCGGTGCCGCCGTCCGCAGGCACGCCGGGCTCTTCGGCCACCGCCACGACGGTGTCTTCCCGGTCGTCCTGCGCGGGTGCGGCGGGTTCGCCGTCACCGGGCAGGGCCGCGGCGTTTTCGCCGGGCAGGATGGGGGCGCCCTGGCGGCGGCGCTGATCGGCCACGATCAACGCCGCGCCAAGCAGGAGCAGCGCGATTCCGAGGCCGATCAGAAGGTAAGTCATCGCCCCACAGTCTAAACCGCTGCTTTAGAGACGGACGATGGGCCGCGCCGGATCCCCGGCCCACTGCGACCACCCGCCGACGTACAGCGACGCGCCCGGCATCCCCGCCTCGTGCATCGCCTGGACGAACAGGGAGGAATGGAGGCCGGAACCCGAATACACCGCGACCTGCTCACCGGAGGTCACGCCGACCTCGGCGAGCTTCTCCTTGATTTCGTCGGCCGGCAGGAACCGGCCGTCGCGCTGCAATGCGCGGGCGGGCAGGTTGACGGCGCCGGGAATATGGCCGGCCTGCAGGTCGAGGCGTTCGGCGCGGCCCGCGAACCGGGCCTCGGAGCGGGCGTCGATGAGCACGCCCCGCTTCGGCCACTCCGCGACGTCGTCGATATCGGCGACGGGCAAGTTGCCGTCGGTGACCTCCTTGTCGCCCGGCTGGGCGAAATTGCCCGGGCCACCGGCGGTATCGAAACCCTCCGCCTCCCAAGCCTCGAGGCCACCGCCGAGCACGGAGACGTCGGAAAGCCCCGCCCACTTGAGAATCCACCAGGCGCGCGACGCGAACAAGCCGTCGCCGGCGTCGTACAGCACCACCTTGGTGTCCTTGGTCAGGCCCCAGCGGTCGACGGCGTCCTGGACGCGCGCCAGCTCCGGCAGCGGATTGCGGCCATGCGCGCGATCCGGCACGCCCACCAGGTCATAGGTCGGATCGCAAAAGACGGCCAAGGGGATGTGGGCCATGGTGTAGTGGTCGTACGCGGATCGATCGCGTGACCAACGTGCGTCGATGACCGCGACCCGGGTGCCCGAATGGATGTGTTCGTGGAGTTCCCGTGCGGAAATGCAGGTGCTCATGCACCAGAGCCTAGAGCGGTATCGGGCAATCCGCCCCCGGCCACCCGTGCCCCGCCCTATTCTTGCGCCATGAACCTCCCCAAGCCCACGGCTTTCATCACCGGCGCCGGCCGCGGAATCGGCCGCCTGACCGCCGAAAAGCTCCTCGACCGCGGCTGGACCGTCGGCGTCTACGACATCAGCGACGAGGTGTCCTGGGCCGACGGCCGCGACGGCGCCATCACCGGCCGCCTCGACGTGCGCGACCCCGCGCAGTGGGAGTCCGCGCTGGCCGGGTTCGCCGACCGCGCGGGCGGCCTGGACCTGCTGGTCAACAACGCCGGCGTGCTCTACGGCGGCGCGTTCGCCGACGCCGACTACGCCATCGACGAACGCATCATCGACATCAACGTCAAGGGCGTGCTCTACGGCGCGCGGGCGGCACTGCCGTACCTGCGGAAGTCCCGCGGCCAGCTGGTGAACCTGGCGTCGGCCGCCGCCATCTACGGCACCCCCGACATGGCCACCTACTCGGCGTCGAAGTTCGCCGTCCGCGGCATCACCGAGGCCCTCGACTACGAATGGCGGGAACTGGGCATCCGCGTCGCCGCCCTGTGGCCGCTGTTCGTGGACACGGGGATGCTCGACGGCGTGCGCACCACCGGCACCGACCGCCTGGGCGTCCGCCTCACCCCCGAGGACGTCGCCCGCGCCGTCGTCGACTGCATCAACGACGGCTACGACGACACCGGTGCGCGCCGCGCCCCGAAGTCCCCCGCCAAGATCCACTACCCGGTGGGCCTGCAGACGAAGCTGCTGGCCGCCGGCTCCCGCATGTCCCCGGCGTTCCTCACCCGCTTCATCAACGGCAAGCTGACCACGAAGCGCAAGATCGGTTTCTAGTGCACTAGTCGCCGGCCGCTTTCCGACGACCTGGTGCGGCGGTCGCGGGGGCGCGGCGCTCACGGGGCGCGGCGTGGTGCTCACGGGGCATGCCGGGACTCCGGCGTACGAGCCAGTTAGGACAATGCGCCGATCGTGTCCCTGGTGTGGTTCACCGCCGCACCGAAATATCCCTTGGCGAAGCCGGGGTCGGTGAAGATGGAAATGATGACGTCGAGCATGGGGGCCTTTCCTGTTCGCATAGCGTTCGCGCCGCCATGTCGCGGCAAGCCCCCGAGAAGTAGCACGCGCGCCCGGGCGAGCGCGGGAGGCCAGGCGGGCAGCACCAGACAACGAGCGAAAACGTGAGTGTGGCGGGCGAGAGGCTCCCCTGCCGGGGCCCGACATGCGGAATACCGAGGGCAGAACAGGTTTTCGAGCTTTCGCGCTGAGCCCGGAAAGGCAATCCGGAGGGCTGGATACGGTTCCGATCAGAAACCAATTCCAACCCGAAAGAAGGACCGACGATGTCGAACCCTTACGCCAACCCCAACCACGGCCCGCAGCTGCCGCCCCAGGGCCAACCGCACCCGGCGGGCCCTTTCGGCCAGCCGCCGCAGGAGACCGCACCCAAGCAGAAAAAGCCCTTCTACAAGCGGTGGTGGTTCATCGCCATCGCCGTGCTCGTCGTGCTGGGCGCCGCCATGAACATGGGCGACGGCTCCGACACGGACACCACCGCTTCCCTCGCGGGCGACGTCCCCGCCGCCGAAGCCGAGGCGGCCACCGGTCGAGACGAAGCCACCATGGTCGAAGCCGACGCGGAAGAGGCGGCCCCGCAGGAGACGGAACGCGAAACCACGGCGTCGGAAAGCGTCCCGCGCGAATACCGCAACGCCCTGAGCAAGGCGGAGACGTACGTGGAGATGTTCCACATGTCCGAGCGCCGCGTCTACGACCAGTTGACCTCCGAATACGGCGAAAACTTCGCCCCGGAGGCCGCCCAGTACGCCATCGACAACCTCGACGTCGACTGGAACGAGGTCGCCCTGGAAAGCGCGAAGTCCTACCAGGACACCATGGCCATGTCCCGCGACGCCATCTACGACCAGCTGGTGTCCGACTACGGCGAAAAGTTCACGCCCGAGCAGGCCCAGTACGCGGTGGACAACCTGCCGGAGTAGGCACCCCGCCAAACGATCGGAAAAGCGGG
>DUOR01000328.1 GCA_012838715.1 Actinomycetales bacterium | reverse complement strand
CCGGGCGGAGGGAAACCCGCAATGGGAGCGCCCGGGCGGAGGGCAAGGGTATGGGGATAGGTAAGGACACGACCATGGGGCATAGGTAAGGACACGGGCGAGGGGCATAGGTAAAGGAAGGGCGCGGATACACTCGGGTGCCATGAACGCCGATCCCCGGAAGCCCCTGGACGCCGACGCCATCCGCGCGGCGCTGCCGAACTGGAACCGCGTCGACGTGGTCGAGTCCACCGGTTCCACCAACGCCGACCTGCTGCCGCAGGTGAAGGAGGGGGCCGCGGACCGCGTGGCCATCGTCGCCTCCGAGCAGACCGCCGGCCGCGGCCGCCTGTCCCGCACCTGGACCGCCCCTCCGGGCGCCGCCATCGCCGTGTCCGCGCTGTTCCGCCCCGAGGGCGTGCCGCCGACCGCGCTGGGACTGCTGCCGCTGGTCTCCGGCCTGGCCGTGGTGGACATGGTGCGCGCCGTCGCCGGCGTCGATGGGCTTGCCGACGACGAGGGCACCCCGCGCCTCGGCCTCAAGTGGCCGAACGACGTCCTGCTGGACGGGCGCAAGCTCTGCGGCATCCTCGTCGAGGCCGCGTCGATTGACCCGCCGGCGCTGGTCGCGGGCATCGGCGTCAACGTCGACCTGCGCGAGGACGAACTGCCCGTGCCGCACGCGACGTCCCTCGCGCTGGCGGGCGCTCCGGAGCTCGACCGCGGCAAGCTCGCCGCGGGGCTGCTGGACGCCCTGGATAAAAGGGAAAGGCAGTGGCGCGCCGACCCGGCCGCGATGATGGCCGACTACCGGGCGAACTGCCTGACGCTGGGCACCGTCGTGCGGGTCGAACTGCCGGGCGGCAAGGAACTCGTCGGCGAAGCGGTCGGGGTGCGGGAAGGCGGCGAGCTCGTGGTCCGCGCGGCCGAGTCCGGGGAGGAGCACGTCGTGACCGCGGGCGACGTGCGGCACCTGCGTCCCGTCGACGGCGGATACGCCGGCGGCAAGGGCAAGGGCCCGGGTGACTACGCCGGCGGCAAGGGCAAGGGCCCCGGTGACTACGCCGGCGGCAAGGGAAAGGGCCCGGGTGACTACCGGGGCGGCGCCGGGGAGGGCGGCGACGGGCGATGACCTTCCCCTACGACGAGATGGACGACGATGAGGACGTCATCGTCGACACGAACCCCGTGTTCGGCCGTCTGACGTGGCCGCTGCTGGAACTCGCCCTCATCACGGGCGTGATCTGGCTGCTCATCGGCTTCATCGACGGCCCGAACATCGCGCCGGGCGACATGCAGGGCATCCGCGACCTGCTGCTCATCTCGTGGCCGCTGCTCATCGCCTGGCGGGTGGGCAAGCCCGTCGCCGAATGGCTCGGGGAACGGTTCGTGCTCACCGACCGGCGCATCATCCTGCGCCGCGGCCTGCTGCGGCCGCGCGTCATCACCGTCGACCTGCGCTCCGTGCGCGGCGTCGACCGCCGGGGCAACGTCCTGCAGCTGCGTGTCAACCCCTTCGGCCCGCCCATGGCCATCCGCGACGTCCCCGCCACCCGCAAGGTGGCCAAGATGGTCAACCGGATGACCTGAGGCGCCGCCCGCCGTACGCGCCCGCGCACTGCCTAGACCGGGCCGAGCGTGCCCGCGCACTGCCTCGACTGGGCCGTACCGGGCCCGCGCTCTACCGCTTCCGGTACAGCGACTTCACCGCGTACTCCGGCTCCGAGGTGACCAGGATGCCGAGGTTGCGGAAGATGCCTTCGTCCACGGACCCCAGGATCGTGGTGGTGTGGGCGTCGCAGCCCCGCAGGTTCGCCAGCTCGTCGATGGCGCGGCGGGCGTTGTCGTCGCCGTCGGCCGACACGGACAGGGCGATGAGCACCTCGTCGGTGTGCAGGCGCGGGTTCCGGCTGCCCAGGTGCTGCGTCTTCAGGGTCTGAATCGGGCGGATCGACGACGGCGCCAGCAAATCGACCGTCGGATCGATTCCCGCCAGGTACTTCAGCGCGTTGAGCAGCATCGCCGCGGAGCAGCCCAGCAGGGCGGAGGTCTTGCCGGTGATGATGTGGCCGTCGGCAAGCTCAATGGCGGTGGCCGGCCCGCCGGTGGCCTCCGCCAGCTCCAGGGCGGGCTTCACCACCGGGCGGGACTTCCTGTTCAGGCCCAACTTGCCCATGGTGATGGCGATGCGCTCGGAGACGACCGGGTCGGCCTCGGCGCGGCGCTCGTCGACCAGCGCCTTGTAGTAGCGGCGCACGACCTCCTGCTCCGCGGCGGCCCGGCAGACCTCGTCGTCGACGATGGCGAAACCGGCCATGTTGACGCCCATGTCCGTCGGCGACTCGTACGGCGAGCTACCCGAAATGCGCTCCAGCAGGTGCTTCAGCAGCGGGAAAACCTCGACGTCGCGGTTGTAGTTGACCGCCTGCTCGCCGTGGGCCTGCAGGTGGAACGGGTCAATCATGTTGACGTCGTCGAGGTCCGCGGTCGCCGCCTCGTAGGCCATGTTCACCGGATGGTTCAGCGGCAGGTTCCACACCGGGAAGGTCTCGAACTTCGCGTAACCGGAGGGAACGCCCCGCATGTGCTCGTGGTAAATCTGCGACAGGCACGTCGCGAGCTTGCCGGAACCCGGGCCGGGGGCGGTGACCACCACGACGTCACGGGAAATGGGCACGTACTCGTTGCGGCCGAAGCCCTCGTCGCTGACGATGCGTTCCGTGTCTGCCGGGTACCCCGGAATCACGTAATGCAGCGACACCGTCATGCCCAGGCGCTCCAGGCGGGTGCGGAAGGCGTCGGCGGCCTTGTCGCCCTCCTCGTACTGCGTCAGCACCACGTGCTGCGCCAGGAAACCGCGCTCGCGGAACACGTCGATGAGGCGGAGGACGTCCTCCTCGTAGGGGATGTCCAGGTCGGCGCGCATCTTGTTGCGCTGCAGGTCCCGCGCGCTGATGCACACCAGGATCTCCATCTCGTCCTTGATGGTCTCGAGCATGGCGATCTTGTTGTCCGGCGTGAAGCCGGGGAGGACGCGGGAGGCGTGGAGATCATCGAAAAGCTTGCCGCCCATTTCCATGTACAACCGCCCGCCGACGGCTTCGCGCCGCTTCCGGATGTGCTTCGACTGGAGGTTGATGTACAGGTCCCGGTCAAATCCGACGGCATGATCTCGCATGGGCCCTTATGTTAGCGCCTCACCGCCCCCGCCACGGGCAGACGGCGGCAGGGGTTGGGGTCGGCCGGCCGGGGCGGGGGCGTTGGCGGTGAGCGCAGACGGCGGCAGGGGTT
>DUOR01000327.1 GCA_012838715.1 Actinomycetales bacterium | reverse complement strand
GCCGGCGACGGCGGCGCGGACCTGCCGAACGTCCTCATCGACCAGCCGGTGCCCTACGAGGTGCTGCTGCCCGTCGCGTACCCGAAGAACATGTACTCGCAGGTGTTCCGCGACCTCCGCGACCGCCCCGAGTTCGGCGACGTCGCCTACCGCCCCCGCATGTTCGACGACGCCGGCAACCTCACCGACGCCACCGTCGCCGAGATTTCCCGCATCCCCCAGGGCGAGGTCGAGGGCTGCGGCAACCAGCTCATCGTCGGCCCGGACGGCACGGTCGGCGCGGACATCCCGCTGAGCTCCATCATCCGCCTCGGTGACTGGGTGCTGGAACTCAACGCCATTTCCTCCGAACCGCTGGACGTGCGCCTCAGCCTGCCCAACCCCTTCGAGTCCCCCGAGCAGACCCTCGCCGGCTCCACCGTCGTCGGGCTTGACGACGAGCTGGTGCAGCGTTGGGTGTCGGTTTCCGGCGGTGGCAACACCCTCCGAGTCGACGTGGAGGACGCCCCGGCCGGGGCGTCGGTGTGCATCGGTTCGGGGGCGATTGGGCCACTGGTTCCCGCCGAAGGCTGAGAATCAACTACGATGACTTTGAGAATTTCCGTGAAGCCGCTTTAAAGGAGTCCATTCATGCGTAACCGCCTCGTCGGCGCCTTCGCCGCCGCCGCCATCGCGTCCGCCGCCCTCGTCGCCTGCTCCCCGCCGAACGAGAACCCGTCGGACATCGCCGTCACCGACCAGGAGAACCCGACGAACACGTTCGAGAACAGCGGTGACGCTTCCGGCGAGAACGGCACCTCCTCCGAGGAGACCACGTCCGAGGAGACCGCCACCAACGGTGGCGAGGCCAACGGCCAGGAGCCGGTCGCCCAGTAAGCGAACCGCCCGAGCGGACTTCAACCCGCCGCCCCGCACGATGCGGGGGCGGCGGGTTTTCGCGATCTTCGGGGTGGGCCGGGCGCCGGCTACGGCCGGGGGTAGCGGTACTCGATGCCCTCGGCGTCGCGGATGTCCACCGACGGCTTGCCGGTGATTTCCAGTTCGACGCTGATGCTCTGGCCGTCGCCTTCGGCGGTGTAGGTGATGCGTTCGTTGGAGATGGACGTCACGGTCACCCGCGCGCGGTGCAGCCAGGGGTGGCGGCGGCGGATGTCCACGAGGCGCTGGTGGGCGGTGCGCACCCAGGTGCCCAGGCCGGACATGTCCTCCGGGGTCGGCGGGAACAGCGGGCGGACCTCGTCGTCGCCGCGGAACTTCTCCTTCTTGGTGCCGGTGTAGCCCTGCTCGTCGCCGTAGTAGATGAGGGGGACGCCGCCGACGGTCATCAGCACCGCCAGCGCGAGGACGATCTTGTCGGCGCCGACCTGGGTGGCGATGCGCGTGACGTCGTGGTTGCCCACGAAGGTCACCGGCGGGAACTGTTCGACGAACTCGTTGTGGCGGCCCAGCGTCCACTCCAGCTCGTAGAAGTTGTGCTCGTTCAGGGAGGACCAGATGGCCTTCCACAGTTCGTATTCGGTGACGGAATCCATCGTCGACCGGGTGACGATGTCCGCGTAGTCGCCGTGGATGACCTCCCCGTAGATGAAGGCGTCGGGGTAGTCGCGGCGGACGTCGGCAAGCACGCCCGACCAGAAGTCGGGGTCGACGGCGTAGGCGGCGTCCAGGCGCCACCCGTCGATGCCGCGGTCGAGCCAGTGCCGCATGACGCGGGTGACGAAGTCGGCGGTGGCCGGCGAGGAATGGTCGAACTCGACGAGCTCAAGGTGCCCCTCGAAGCAGGGCGCGGTCGCCTCGTCGCCGCTGCGGTCGAAGTCGAACAGGGCGGCGGCGTCGGAATCGGGGTTGTCGCGGCCCTCGGTGAACATCGGCGCCGAGGACGACAGGTGGTTGAACACGCCGTCGAGGAGCACCCGGATGCCGCGTTCCTTCGCGGCCGCGATGAGCCGGTCGAAGGCGGCGTCGTCGCCCAGCCGCGGGTCGATGCGGAAGTAGTCGAGGGTGTCGTAGCCGTGCGTCGCCGACTCGAAAATCGGGCCGAGCTGCAGCGCGTTGAGCCCCAGCTCCTGCACGTAGTCGAGCCACCGGGTCAGGTGGTCGAGGCGGGATTCGCTTTCCGACGTCTCCACCGCCGCGTCCCCGCCGAAAATCGGGGCGCCCGTGAAGCCCAGCGGGTACACGTGCCAGCCGATGGCGTGGGCGACCCAGTCGGGCACGGGGTGGGCGCCGGTGGCCGGGGCCGCGCCGCCGTCGGCGGCTGCGCCGGCGGCCGGGTCGGAGGGGTCGGGGGTGGGACCGGTTCCGGTGGAGGTCATACTTCAATCATTACCATCGGCCGCGGATTCGGCGGCGTGACCTGCGGACT
>DUOR01000326.1 GCA_012838715.1 Actinomycetales bacterium | reverse complement strand
GCCGTCGACGGGCGGGCAGGGCGGCGCCTCGCGGGTGGCGTTGGCGGCACGGCGCAGGGCCAGCGCCAGCTGCAGTTCGAGTGCCTCGTCGTATTTGAGGCGCTGCAGGGCGGGCATGGGGCCGTCGATACCGGGGAAATGCGCCTGGCGCAGCGCCTCGTCGAAGCTGAGCAGGCCCTCCGGGGTGCGCGGCAGCGGTTCGGGCTGGCGGGGCAGCCACCGCAGCGCGCGGTTGGCGTAGAGGGCCATGAGCACGCCGGCGACGCCCTTCTTGCCGCGGTGGATGGGCAGGTACGGGCGGGCGAGGAGCCGTTTGATTTCGGCCATGCCGTCGGCGCCCTTGATCAGGTCCTTGAGGCGGCCGGTGGCCACGCCGGGGGTGCCGTCGCGCTGGACGACCATCACGTCGGCGTTGCGGAACTGCAGGCGCCCGTTGAACCAGTCGAGGGTGCCCATCGCCAGCAGCCGCATGTCCGGGTACACGGCGCGGGTGATCCACGAGGCGCCGAACAGCGGGATCTGCACGTCGCGGACGCCGTCGGTGGCGACGATGACCACCGGCAGCCGCTTCGGGGTTCCGGCGAACAGGCGCGGGCTGCCGTCGGCGTGCTCCTTGAGGTCGCGGATGGACTTCACGGTGACCACGGCGGTGATGAGCTCGCCGAGGTCCTCCTCGCGGAAACCGCTCATCCCGCCCTGCGCCACGTAGCGGCCGGGCAGGGTGGTCAGCAGGTCGCCGACGGTGGCGATGCCGAGCTTCGACTTCAGCGCCTTCGCGCCCTTCTCCTCCAGCACCGTCGTCAGCGGCGTGCGCGCGGCGTTGGTCGCCAGCCACCCCAACATGCTTTCCGACGCCCCCGGCTTCCCTACTCCACGCCGATCTGGGCGAGCTCCGCCATCCCGGCGGCGGCGTACGCGGTGACGTCCACGCCCGGGGCGGTCTCGGCCAGGCGGCGCTGCAGCGGCGCGGCGGACCTGGGGTCCACGTCCGACCCGACCAGGACCGTGACCAGTTCCCCGCCGGAGCGGAGCATCAGCTCCACGGTGCGGACCATGGCGTCCTCGATGGTCTTGGCCACCACGAGGATGTCACCGCCGACGGTGGCCAGCACGTCGCCCGGCACGCACGGCCCGGCGGCGGTGAGGCCGGTGATCTCGGCGTAGGCCAGGGTGGCGGTGCGCATGCCGGCGGCGGCCTCGGACATGGCGTAGGCGTCGACGGCGATGGGCGTGTCCGGGTCATGGACGGCCACCGCGGCCAGGCCGTTGGCCAGCGTCGACGTCGGCAGGATCGTGATGGCGTGCGCCCCCGCCTTCGCCGCCAGCTCCACCTGGATGAGCTCGCGGTTGCCGACGAGGCCGTTCGGCAGCAGCATCACGTCGCCGTCGCCCGGCGACCGCGAAATGGCCGACAGGATCTCCGAGACGACGTCGCCGACCGGGCTGACCGGGACGGCGCCGGCGGAGGCGAACAGATCCGAAATCGGGCCGGCGGGCGCGACCGCCAGGACCGTGCGCTTCGGCGGCGTGAGGGTCTCCGCGATCACCTCGATGCGGATCGAACTCGGGCGCCCGTAATCCAGGGCCGCCTCCAGGATCGCGCCGGCGTCCGCGGAATGGACGTGCACCATGTGCCGGTCCCCGCCCTCGCCGGCGATGATCAGAGAGTTGCCCAGTTGCCGCATGCGGTCCCGGAAGCCGTCGATCGCGTCGTCGGAAAGCTCGAGGAGGAACATCACCTCCAGCTCGGGTCCCTCCAACGCGGCCGGCGTGACGTGCAGGTCGGGCTCGTCGGGGGCCGTGCCGGAAACCTCGTCGAGCAGCGCGTCCAGGAGGAGGACCAGGCCCGCGCCGCCGGCGTCGACGACGCCCG
>DUOR01000325.1 GCA_012838715.1 Actinomycetales bacterium | reverse complement strand
GGATGGTGCCCTCGACGGGGTCCGCGATGGCGGCGTCGACGTGGCGCACCGCCGTGTCCAGCGCGCGCTGCACGTCCCCGCCGCCCAGGCCACCCTCCGCCGCGGACTCGGCGATGGCGCGCAGCACCTGGCTGAGCACCGTCCCCGAATTGCCCCGGGCCCCGCGGACCGCGCCGGCGGCCATCGCGGTGGCGACGTCCGCGACAGACGGCACCCGGCCCTCCGCGATGGCGGGGGCCGCGGCATCCTCCGCGGCGGCCAGCGCCGCCTTCATCGTCGCGGCCATGTTCGACCCCGTGTCGGCGTCCGGCACCGGGAACACGTTGAGCTGGTTGATCTCCTCGCGGCGCCGTTCGAGCACGCCGACGCAC
The DNA here is from genome assembly GCA_012838715.1 of Actinomycetales bacterium. Classification (GTDB taxonomy): domain Bacteria; phylum Actinomycetota; class Actinomycetes; order Mycobacteriales; family Mycobacteriaceae; genus Corynebacterium. The sequence continues at coordinate 3,528 of DUOR01000325.1, read as the reverse complement.
CTGCGCACCCAACTGAGCAGGGCGGATCCGTCGATGTCGGCGTAAACGGGCATGGCGGGCATCCTACTACCGCAGTTCCCAGTCCACCGGCTCCGCGCCGAGTGTCGCCAGCGCCTCGTTGGCGCGGGAGAACGGCCGCGAACCGAAGAAGCCCCGGGAGGCGCTCAGCGGCGACGGGTGCGGCGAGCAGATGCAGGGCGTGTCCCCCAACAACTTCTGCGCCGTCTGCGCGTCCCGGCCCCACAGGATGGCCACCAGCGGCTTATCGCGCGCGGCGAGGGCCCGGATGGCCTCCGCGGTGACGTCCTCCCAGCCCTTGCCCCGGTGCGAGGCCGGCTTGCCCGGGCGGACCGTGAGCACCCGGTTGAACAGCGCCACCCCGTTGCGCGTCCACCGGGAAAGATCGCCGTGGGCGGGGGCGGTGAGCCCGAGGTCCGATTCGTACTCGCGGTAGATGTTCGCCAGGGAGCGCGGCAGCGGGCGCACGTCGGGATGCACGGAAAAGCTCAGCCCCATCGGGTGCCCCGGCGTCGGGTACGGGTCCTGGCCCACGATGAGCACGCGGACGTCGTCGAAGGGCGTGGTGAACGCGCGCAGCACGTCCTCCCCCGCCGGCAGGTACCCGTGGCCCGCCGCATTCTCGGCGCGCAGGAAATCCCCCATCGCGTGGATGCGGTCCGCCACCGGCTCCAGCGCGCGGGCCCACCCGGCCTCGACGGGCAGGGGGCGGGCGGCGTTGCCGGGGCCCGCCATCAGAAGCTCACCCAGCCGCCGCGGAGCCAAGGCTCGCGGCCGTCGATGGTCACGGGCTTGCCGTGATCGCGGCGGATGGTGCCGATGCGGCGGAAACCCGTCGGCGGCTCACCCGAGCAGGTGCCCAGCAGCGTGTGGTCCTCGCCGCCGGACAGCACCCACCGCCAGGGGTCGGTGTCCACCAGATCGGCGGCGGCGACGAGCAGCTCCGACGGGGCGACGGCCGCCTCGTCGACGTTGACCGTCACGCCCGAGGCCTCCGCGATTTCCGTGAGGTCCGTGACCAGCCCGTCGGAACTGTCGGTCAGCGACCCCACGCCCGCCGCGCGCGCCACCGGGCCGCGGCCGTAGGAGAAGTCCGGCACCAGGTGCGCCTCGACGAGCGGGCGGAACGCCTCGGGGACGTCGTCGGGATGCCCGAAGTGCTTGAGCAGGTCGAAGCCCGCCGCGGAATGGCCGATGACGCCCGCCGCGATGACGTTGTCGCCCTGCCGCGCGCCACTGCGGAACAGCGGACGGCCCGGACCGCCGAGCTCCCCCATCGCCGTGATGGACAGCACCAGGCTGTCGCCGCCGACGATGTCGCCGCCCACCAGCTCCGCCGCGCACCGCCCGCACTGCGAACGGATGCCGCGGGCGATGCCCGTCACCACGTCGAGCTTCGTGTCCTCCGGGATGGACAGGCCCAGCAGCACCGCCGTCGGCCGTGCCCCCATCGCCTCGACGTCCGCGAAGTTCTGCACGATGGCCTTCGCCCCCACCTGTTCCGGGGTGGACCAGTCGAAGGTGAAGTGCCGCCCCTCGACGAGCATGTCCGTCGACGCGACGTACCTCGCGTTGGTGGTGGTCAGCGGCAGTACCGCGGCGTCATCGCCGTTTCGGCGGGATGGCGCGGCGGCGCGGATGGCGGCGATGACTGCGTGCTCGCCCACTTCACCGACGGTCGTCATTGGTTACGGTCACCGTTCCTGTTGCGTCTGCTGGGCCTGTGACGCACCTCCGATTGGCGGCGGCGCGGCGCTGGGTAGACTTTTCCCACATGGGAGAAAACGTTCAGGATCAGGGTAACCGGCGGCGCGCGGCGATCGCACTGGCCCTTGCCGTACTGCTCGTGATTGGCGTCATCGCGGGCGCGAAGATCGTGCAGGATCGGCAGGCCCGGCAGCCCGTGCTGCTGTCCGCGCTGGAGATGCCGGACGATGATTCGCCGGTGTGCGCGGACCTGGTGGAGAACCTGCCGGATCGCGTGTCCGGACTGGTGCGCGCGGAGCTCGCGGACCCGGCCCCTCCGGGGGCGGCGGTGTGGCGCAACACCAACGATGACCGCGTCACCCTGCGCTGCGGTTCCTCGCTGCCGACGCAGTACACGGAACTGTCCGTCGTCGAGGAGCACGACGGCGTGAAGTGGATCCGCATCAACGACTCCACCGAGGGGTCGGACCTGGCGACCTGGTTCTCCGTCGGCCGCTCGCCGGTCGTGGCCGTGACCGCCGCGTCGGGTTACGCGGGTGCGGTGGAGGAGCTGTCCGGGGACATGCTTCCCGACGCCGAGGTCGGCAACGCCCCGGAGCCCAACCCGATTCCGCTGATGGACCTGGCCGCGCCGGAGGCCGACGACCGTTGTTCGGCGCTGCTCGCGGCGCTGCCGCCGGAGATGGCCGGCCGCGCCCGCGTCGAGGACGTCGACCTGCCGGAGGGCGGCATCGCCTGGTCCGACGACACCGGTGACGTGATCACCCTGCGCTGCGGCGTCGAGGAGGCGCCGGGTTACGAGAACACCACCGACCAGCTGACCCAGATCAACGACATCGTGTGGTTCTCCGAGCCGTCCATGTCCGGCGGCCTGACCGGCACCTGGTACGCGCTGGGCCGGGAGCGGTTCGTCGCGGTGCACCTGCCCGTCGGCGAGGCGTCGGGCATCCTCCCCGCGCTTTCCGACGTCATCTCCGCCAACCTGGCGAACGTCGCCCCCAGCGAGGAACCCGCGGACGCCGAGGACGCGGAGGGTACCGAGCCCGAGGACTCGGAGGACGCTGCGGCCGGCGACCCCGCCGATGCCCCGGCCCACGAGCCCGAGGACGCCGAGGGCAACTAAGGGCGCCGACGCCCCCGCCGGCGAGCCCGAGGACGCCGAGGGCAACTAAACGCCCAACGGTCCCGGGTCCGCGGCCGTGCACCCGAAACCTGGGGCCCCGGTGGCATCACCTGCCCCTTGGGCCTCAGCGGTTACGGGTATTGGCCCGGTAATGCGGCCCGGCAAGTGGCCCGACCAACGGTTCGACAAATGCCCCGGTAATGGGCCCTGCAAATGGCCCGGCACTCAGATTCACGTCGCGAGTGCCGGGCCTTCGGCATTTCCGGCACGCCTCCGCGCCCGGCCCCGCGGCAGCGCCGACTCCCCCGCTCCCCGAACCGCCACGACACCCTCAACCAGCAGCCCCACCAGCACCATGCGTTAGTGCTAAATCATGAACTACATTGATGTCGACAATTTGCAACAGAATCGGGCCATTTTCGGCCGTTTCAGGGCGAATTCTGTTGCGGAACGTCTACATGAATGCGTTTCATGTTTTATAACTATCCCGCGCCGCAGCCCTAATCGGCTCGACGCGGGATTGAGGACGATTCCCGTGCCCCCTGGGGCCAACGGGGCTCGAGTTAACGGCCGCGGGCCCTGGCGGCAACGGCGCTCGCGCGTAAGGCAAGCGTGAGGTAGCCGGGCTCGTACGTAAGGCGGGCACGGACGGCGCGGGCGGCCCGGGCATAGGCGGGCGC
>DUOR01000324.1 GCA_012838715.1 Actinomycetales bacterium | reverse complement strand
GGCGGCTCCGGTGCCGGGCCCGCGGCGTCGGCAAGCGAATGGGGAGCGGCACCCGACCGCCCACCGGCGACCGCCGTTCACCCGCGCGGCGATGGCGATATAGTGGACACATGCAACAAAGGGGACGGGTGTTCAGGCGCGTGGAACGCGAGCCGACCACGCGCATCCCGCAAGAGATTTGGGTGCTGGTCAGCGCGGCGTTCGTCATCGCGCTGGGCTTCGGCCTGATCGCGCCGATCCTGCCGCAGTACGCGCGCAGCTTCGACGTGTCGGTGTTCGCGGCGAGTTTCGTCGTCAGCTCCTTCTCGATGATGCGGCTCGCCTTCGCGCCGGTGTCCGGCCGCCTCGTCGACCGCGCCGGCTACCGCCGCACCTACCTCACCGGCCTGACCATCGTCGCGATATCGGTCCTGCTCGTCGCCGTCGCCTGGGACTACTGGTCGCTGCTGGCGTTCCGGGCGATGGGCGGCATCGGCTCGACGATGTTCACCGTCTCCGCGATGGGCCTCATCGTGCGCATCTCGCCGCCCGACATCCGCGGCAAAAGCTCCGCCGCCTACGGCTCAGCGTTCCTTCTGGGCAACGTGTTCGGCCCCATCCTCGGCGCCGCGATGGCCGCCTGGGGCATGCGCGTGCCGTTCTTCATCTACGGCGGCGCGCTGGTGCTGGCCACCATCATCGTCGCCGTGCGCCTCAACCCCGAGGCCCTGCGGCAGAAGGTCCCGCAGCGCACCACCCCGGTCATGCGCTTCCGCGACGCCTGGGCCGACAACGCCTACCGCTCCGTGCTCATGTCCGCCTTCGCGAACGGCTGGACCAACTTCGGCGTCCGCGTGGCCATCGTCCCGCTGTTCGCCGCGGCGACGTTCCAGCATGGCGCGGCCGTCGCCGGTTTCGCGCTGACCGCCTTCGCCGTCGGCAACGTCATGGCGCTGCAATTCTCCGGGCGCCTGTCCGACCGCGTGGGGCGCCGCCCGCTGCTGCTCATCGGCCTGGCCATCAACGGCCTGTTCACCGGCATCATCGGCTTCATGAGCGGCGACGCCGTCCTGCTGCTCATCAGTGCCATTGCCGGCTTTGGCGCCGGCATGATCATGCCGGTGCAGCAGGCCGTGCTTGCCGACGTCATCGGCTCCGACCGCCAAGGCGGCAAAGTCCTGGCCAACTACCAGATGGCCCAGGACTTCGGCGCCATCTCCGGCCCCTTGATCGTCGGCTTCATCGTGGACGTGTCCGGGTACCGGGCGGGCTTCATCGCCTGCGGCATCATATCCGCCGTCGCGTTCGTCGCCTGGGTGTTCGGCCGCGAAACGCTCGGGCGCCCGCCGGCGAAAGCGCCGGTGAAGGTCGGCGAAGGTGGTGCGGCTGGTGGTGCTGGAGTTGCGGCTGTCGACGCGCCGACCAGGGCCGACGGTTCGTCTGGTCCGGCTGGCGATGCTCCGACCGGTACAAACGGCGGGTCCGGCACCGGATCGGCGTAACCGCGGGGTTGGTTTTGGGGCACCCCCGGTAATTCAACATTCGTGTCGACGATCCGCAACAAAAATGGCCCGGATCTGGCCGGATTCGGGCGATTTTTGTTGCGGATCGTCTACATGAATGCGGACT
>DUOR01000323.1 GCA_012838715.1 Actinomycetales bacterium | reverse complement strand
CGGTGAAGTAGCGCGACTCGATGGTCAGGGCGGTGTCGAAGTCGACCTGGGCGCCCTCCACGGCGGCCTGCATGGCGCGGCGGGGGGCCTTCATCGGCGAGCCCTTGAGCTGCTTGGTCAGGTTCGCGGGGAAGGACGGCAGGTTGGCGGCGAACTTGGGGTTCTTCGGGTCGCCGCCCGGGATCTTGAAGCCCTTGACGTCCCACGGCTGCTCGGCGACGGCGTCGTCGGACAGCAGCCAGGCGCGGGCGCGGTCGAGGAGCTCGTCGGGGGCGACGACCTCGTCGACCAGGCCGACCTTCAGGGCCTTGCCCGGGTTCATCTGCGCGCCGGTGAGGATGACGTTCATCAGCGCGTCCTGGATGCCGATCATGCGGACGACGCGGGTGATGCCGCCGCCGCCCGGCAGCAGGCCGAGGGTGACCTCGGGCAGGCCGATCTTGGAGCCGCGCGCGTCGGCGGCGATGCGGTGGTTGGCCGCCAGCGCGACCTCGAGGCCACCGCCCAGCGCGGCGCCGTTGATGGCGGCGACGACGGGCACGGGCAGCTTCTCGATGCGGCGCAGCGACTCCTTCATGTGCTGCACCATGTCGAACATCGACTGGGCGTCCTCCGGCCCGACCTGCGACATCTGCTTGATGTCGCCGCCGGCGAAGAACGTCTTCTTGGCGGAGGTGAGGATGATGCCCTTGATGCCGCCCTCGCCGCCGTCGGCAAGCTCCTGCTCGAGCTTTTCGACGGTGGCCCGGACGTCGTCCTGGAAGGTCTGGTTCATCGTGTTGACGGGCGCATTCGGGTCGTCCATCGTCAGCGTGACGATGCCGTCGTCGGTGCGGTCCCAGCGGAACATGTTGTCGGTCATTGTGTCGGTTTCTCCCTGGTTTCCCTGGTTTCCCTGGTGGGTGTTCGCTTCGTGGTGGTGCCCCCGCCGGTGGCGATCGCCTGCCGGACGGGGAACTGGGGACCGCGTCAGACGCGCTCGATGATGGTGGCCACGCCCATGCCGCCGCCGATGCACAGCGAGATGAGGGCGAAGCGGCCGCCGGTGCGGTGCAGCTCGTCGATGGCGGCGCCGGTGATCATGGCGCCGGTGGCGCCGAGCGGGTGGCCCATGGCGATGGCGCCGCCGTTGACGTTGAGCTTCTCGTCGGGGATGCCGAGCTTCTGCTGGGCGTGCAGGACGACGGCCGCGAAGGCCTCGTTGATCTCCCAGACGTCGATGTCGTCGACGCCGAGGCCGGCCTTGGCCAGGGCCTCGCGGACGGCCGGCTCGATGCCGGTGAGCATGATGGTCGGCTCGACGCCGTTGACGGCGGTGGCGACGATGCGGGCGCGCGGGGTCAGGCCCATGTCGGAGCCGGCCTTCTCGGTGCCGACCAGCGTCAGGGCGGCGCCGTCGACGATGCCGGAGGAGTTGCCCGGGTGGTGCAGGTGGTTGATCTGCTCCAGCTGCGTGTACTTCTTCAGGGCCACGGCGTCGAAGCCGCCCAGCTCGCCCATCTGGGCGAAGGAGGGGCGCAGGCCGCTGAGGGACTCGACGGTGGTGCCCGGGCGGACGGTCTCGTCGTGGTCGAGGATGGTCAGGCCGTTCTGGTCGACGACGGGGACGACGGAGTCCTTGAAGCGGCCTTCGTCCCAGGCCTTCTTGGCGCGCTCGTGGGACTGGGCGGCGAGGCCGTCGAGCTGCTCGCGGGTGAAGCCGTCGAGGGAGGCGATGAGGTCCGCCGAGATGCCCTGGGGCACGAAGTCGGTGGCGAAGGAGGTCTGCGGGTCCATGGCCCAGGCGCCGCCGTCGGACATCATGGGGACGCGGGACATGGATTCGACGCCGCCGGCGATGACGAGTTCGTCCATGCCGGAGCGGACCTTCGCGGCGGCGAGGTTGATGGCGGTGAGGCCGGAGGCGCAGAAGCGGTTGATCTGCACGCCGCCGGTGCGGTCGGGCAGGCCGGCCGCGAGGGCGGCGGTGCGGGCGATGTCGGCGCCCTGGTCGCCGACCGGGGTGACGACGCCGACGACCATGTCGTTGATGCGCTCCTCGTCGAGGCCCGGGTTGCGGCGGCGGATTTCATCGATGAGGCCGGTCAGGAGGCTGATCGGGCGAACCTCGTGGAGGGCGCCGTCCTTCTTGCCCTTGCCGCGGGGCGTGCGGAGTGCCTCGTAGATGAAGGCTTCGCCGCCGGCGGGGATGCTGGGGTTGGTCATGGTGTGGGGTGTCCTTCGCTGTCGACGTCAAGCGTGTCTCAAGTCACTATATCGACATATCTTCAGTGGCGAGCCCGTTAACGTGAATTAACTGGAATTGACCACCCGTGCGTTACCCCCGTCACATTCGCGGGCGGGGCGGCCGGCGCCCTGGTCGCATCCCGGCTTCGCCCGGCCCCCGGCCGCGCCCCGGCCACTTCT
>DUOR01000322.1 GCA_012838715.1 Actinomycetales bacterium | reverse complement strand
GGTGTTTGCCCTGCTTGCCGACGGTTCCCCACCGGCGCCCCGGGGTCGCCCCCGGCGTTCCCGGGCTAGCGGCCCTCGGTGCCGTCGCCCTCGGCCCGACCGTTGGCCTGACCCTGGGAGCCATCGGAGTCACCGGCATCCTCGGAACCCTCGGCGTCGCGGGCGGCTTCCTCGACGGCGGCCTCGGCGGCGTCGATGACGTCACCGGCGCCGGAGCCGATGGTGCCGTCGGCGGCGCCCATGGCCTCCAGGCCGTCGAGCTCGTCCGGGACCTCGGCGTCGTCGTTGGCGGTGGTGGTGAAGGTGAACTTCGCGTCCGCGCCGTCGCCTTCGCCGTCCCAGCCCTCGACGTCGATGGCCACGGACTCGCCCATGCCGATCTGGCCGTAGAGGATCTTCTCGGACAGCTGGTCCTCGATTTCGCGCTGGATGGTGCGGCGCAGCGGGCGCGCACCCAGCACGGGGTCGAAGCCGCGCTTGGCCAGCAGGCTCTTCGCGCTGTCGGTGACCTCCATGGTGATGCGCTTCTCCTTGAGCTGCTCGGAGACGCGCGCCAGCATGAGGTCGACCATCTGGACGATCTCTTCCTGGGACAGCTGCTTGAACACGACGATTTCGTCGATGCGGTTGAGGAACTCGGGGCGGAAGTGCTTCTTCAGCTCGTCGTTGACCTTGTCCTTCATCCGCTCGTACTGGCCGTCCGCGTCCTGCTCGCCGACGCCGGAGAAGCCCAGGCCGACGGCCTTCGAGATGTCCTGGGTGCCCAGGTTCGAGGTGAAGATGAGCACGGTGTTCTTGAAGTCCACGACGCGGCCCTGCGCGTCGGTGAGCCGGCCGTCCTCGAGCACCTGCAGGAGGGTGTTGTAGATCTCCTTGTGCGCCTTCTCGATCTCGTCGAAAAGCACGACGGAGAAGGGCTTGCGGCGCACCTTCTCGGTGAGCTGGCCGCCCTCCTCGTAGCCGACGTAGCCCGGAGGGGCACCGAACAGGCGGGAGGCGGTGAAGCGGTCGTGGAACTCGCCCATGTCGATCTGGATGAGCGAATCCTCGTCGCCGAACAGGAACTCGGCCAGCGCCTTCGACAGCTCGGTCTTGCCGACGCCGGACGGGCCGGCGAAGATGAACGAGCCGGAGGGCCGCTTCGGGTCCTTCAGGCCGGCGCGAGTGCGGCGGATGGCGCGGGACACGGCCTCGACGGCCTCGTTCTGGCCGATGATCCGCTTGTGCAGCTCATCCTCCATGCGCAGCAGGCGCGAGGACTCTTCCTCGGTGAGCTTGAACACCGGGATGCCGGTCCAGGCGGCCAGCACCTCCGCGATCTGCTCCTCGCCGACCTCCGTGATGGTGTCGGTTTCGCCGTCGCGCCACTTCTGTTCCTTCTCGCGGCGCTCCTCGCCGAGCTTGCGCTCCTTGTCGCGCAAACCGGCGGCCTTCTCGAAGTCCTGGGCGTCGATGGCGGCTTCCTTCTCGCGGCGCACGTCCGCGATCCGGCCGTCGATTTCCTGCAGGTCCGCGGGGGCGGTCATGCGCTTGATGCGCATGCGGGCGCCGGCCTCGTCGATGAGGTCGACGGCCTTGTCCGGCAGGAAGCGGTCGTTGATGTAGCGGTCCGACAGCGTCGCCGCGGCGACCAGCGCCTGGTCGGTGATGGAGACGCGGTGGTGCTGCTCGTACTTGTCGCGGAGGCCCTTGAGGATCTCGATGGACAGGTCGACGCTGGGCTCCGGCACGTTGACCGGCTGGAAGCGGCGCTCGAGGGCGGCGTCCTTCTCGATGTGCTTGCGGTACTCGTCGAGCGTGGTGGCGCCGATGGTCTGCAGCTCGCCGCGGGCCAGCTTGGGCTTCAGGATGGAGGCGGCGTCGATGGCGCCTTCCGCGGCGCCGGCGCCGACGAGGGTGTGGATCTCGTCGATGAACAGGATGATGTCGCCGCGCTGGTTGATCTCCTTGAGCACCTTCTTCAGGCGCTCCTCGAAGTCGCCGCGGTAGCGGGAACCGGCGACCAGGGAGCCCAGGTCCAGCGAGTACAGCTGCTTGTCCTTGAGGATCTCCGGGACGCGGCCGTTGACGATGTCCAGGGCGAGGCCCTCGACGACGGCCGTCTTGCCGACGCCCGGCTCGCCGATGAGCACCGGGTTGTTCTTGGTGCGGCGCGAGAGCACCTGCATGATGCGCTCGATTTCCTTCTCGCGGCCGACGACGGGGTCGAGCTTGCCTTCGCGGGCGGCGACCGTCAGGTTGCGGCCGAACTGGTCGAGGACCAGGGAGCCGGACTGGTGGTTGCCTTCGGCGACGCGCTGGCCGGACGTGGCGCCGACTGGGCGCTGCTCGGGGCCGCCGGTTTCGGGGTCGTCGCCCTGGAAGCCGGACAGCAGCTGGATGACCTGCTGGCGGACGCGCGGCAGGTCGGCGCCGAGCTTGACCAGGACCTGCGCGGCGACGCCCTCGCCCTCGCGGATGAGGCCGAGCAGGATGTGCTCGGTGCCGATGTACTTGTGGCCGAGCTGCAGGGCCTCGCGGAGGGAGTACTCGAGGACCTTCTTGGCGCGCGGGGTGAAGGGGATGTGGCCGGACGGCGGCTGGGCGCCGCGGCCGATGATGTCGACGACTTCGCTGCGCACGGCCTCCAGCGAGATGCCCATGGATTCCAGGGCCTTCGCGGCGACGCCGTCACCTTCGCTGATCAGGCCGAGCAGGATGTGCTCGGTGCCGATGTAATTGTGGTTGAGCTCGCGGGCCTCGTCCTGCGCCAGGACGACGACGCGCCGGGCGCGGTCGGTGAACCTCTCGAACATCATTCTCCTCGGTTGTCGTCCGGTATCCATATAACGGTTTCACTGAAGCTTAACGACGGCCCGCCCGCGTTTCGTCCCTTCGGCCGTACGCCGATAGCGAACATGCGTTGACCTGCGGCTCTTCCAGCTTTCCGACGCCGGGTTCCGCGGCGGTCCGGTCGGCCGGTCGCCTGCCCCGCGCGGCGTCGGTTCCGGTCCGGGCGCCGCCCGG
>DUOR01000321.1 GCA_012838715.1 Actinomycetales bacterium | reverse complement strand
TCGAAGGTCCGCCGTGAGCGCATGGGCCACATCGAGCTGGCCGCGCCGGTCACGCACATCTGGTACTTCAAGGGCGTCCCGTCGCGCCTGGGCTACCTGCTGGACCTGGCGCCGAAGGATCTCGAGAAGATCATCTACTTCGCGGCGAACATCATCACGTCCGTCGACGAAGAGGCGCGCCACAACGACCAGACCACCCTCGAAGCCGACATGCTCGTCGACAAGAAGATGGTGGAGGACGATCGCGACCAGGAGCTGGCCGAGCGCGCCCAGACCCTCGAGGAGGATCTCGCGGAGCTGGAGGCCGCCGGCGCCAAGGCCGACGCCCGCAAGAAGGTGCAGAACGCCGCGGAGCGCGAGATGCGCCACATCCGCGAGCGCGCCCAGCGCGAGCTCGATCGCCTCGACGAGATCTGGAACACGTTCCTGAAGCTCGAGCCGAAGCAGATGATCATCGACGAGGGCATCTACGACGAGCTCGTCGACCGCTACGAGGATTACTTCACCGGCGGCATGGGCGCGGAGGCCATCCAGACCCTCATCCGCAACTTCGACCTGGCCGCCGAGGCCGAGTCCCTGCGCGAGGTCATCCGCGACGGCAAGGGCCAGAAGAAGCTGCGCGCCCTGAAGCGCCTGAAGGTCGTCGCCGCGTTCCTGCAGTCGGGCAACGACCCGGCCGCGATGGTCCTCGACTGCGTCCCGGTGATCCCGCCGGAGCTGCGCCCGATGGTGCAGCTCGACGGTGGCCGCTTCGCGACGTCGGACCTCAACGACCTGTACCGCCGCGTCATCAACCGCAACAACCGCCTCAAGCGCATGATCGATCTCGGCGCGCCCGAGATCATCGTGAACAACGAGAAGCGCATGCTGCAGGAGTCGGTTGACGCGCTGTTCGACAACGGCCGCCGCGGCCGTCCGGTCACCGGTCCGGGCAACCGCCCGCTGAAGTCGCTGTCCGATCTGCTGAAGGGCAAGCAGGGCCGCTTCCGCCAGAACCTGCTGGGCAAGCGAGTCGACTACTCGGGCCGTTCGGTCATCATCGTCGGCCCGCAGCTGAAGCTGCACCAGTGCGGTCTGCCGAAGCTGATGGCGCTGGAGCTGTTCAAGCCCTTCGTCATGAAGGAGCTCGTGGCCAAGAGCTACGCGCAGAACATCAAGTCGGCGAAGCGCATGGTCGAGCGCCAGCGCGCCGAGGTGTGGGACGTGCTCGACGACGTCATCACCGGCCACCCGGTCCTGCTGAACCGTGCGCCGACCCTGCACCGCCTGGGCATCCAGGCCTTCGAGCCGGTCCTCATCGAGGGCAAGGCCATCCAGCTGCACCCGCTGGCTTGTGAGGCCTTCAACGCCGACTTCGACGGTGACCAGATGGCCGTGCACCTCCCGCTGTCCGCGGAGGCGCAGGCCGAGGCCCGCATCCTGATGCTGTCCTCGAACAACATCCTGTCCCCGGCGTCCGGCAAGCCGCTGGCCATGCCGCGCCTGGACATGGTCACGGGCCTGTACTACCTGACCCTGGAGAAGCCGGAGCTCGACGGTGCGTACCGCGAGGCGTCGGAGGACCAGCCCGAGCAGGGCGTGTACTCCTCGCCGGCCGAGGCCATCATGGCCTACGACCGCGGCACCATCGGCCTGCAGACCCCGATCAAGGTGCGCATCTCGCACCTCCGCCCGCCGGCGGACATCGAGGCCGAGCAGTTCCCGGACGGTTGGGAGAAGGGCCAGGTCTGGACCGGGCACACCACCCTGGGCCGCGTGGAGTTCAACGAGCTGCTGCCGTGGAACTACCCGTACGTCGAGGGCGTCATGGGCAAGAAGCCGCAGGCCGCGATCATCAACGACCTCGCGTCGAAGTACCCGATGATCACCGTCGCCCAGACCGTCGACAAGATGAAGGACGCCGGTTTCTACTGGGCCACGCGCTCGGGCGTCACCATCGCCATGTCGGACGTGCTGGTTCTGCCGAACAAGACCGAGATCCTCGACTCTTACGAGCAGAAGGCCGACACGATCGAGAAGAAGTTCCGTCGCGGCAAGCTGTCCGAGATGGAGCGCCACGAGTCGCTGGTCAACCTGTGGAAGGCCGCGACCGCGGAGGTCGGCGAGAAGGTCGAGGCGCTGTACCCCGACGACAACCCGATCCCGATGATCGTCAAGTCCGGCGCGGCCGGCAACATGGGCCAGATTCACTCGCTGGCCGGCATGAAGGGCATGGTCACGAACCCGCGCGGTGAGTACATCACCCGCCCGATCAAGACCTCGTTCCGTGAGGGCCTGTCGGTCCTGGAGTACTTCAACAACTCGCACGGTTCCCGCAAGGGCCTGGCCGACACCGCGCTGCGCACCGCCGACTCGGGTTACCTGACCCGTCGTCTGGTGGACGTCGCGCAGGACGTCATCGTCCGCGAGGAGGACTGCGGCACCACCACCGGCGTCGAGGTCCGCATCGGTGACCCGGTGATCGACGCGTCCGGTCAGCCGACCGGTGAGCTGCGCCGCGCGCAGTACATCGAGACCTCGGCCGTCGCCCGCTACCTGTCCGAGGCCGTCGTCGACGGCGAGGGCAACGAGATCCTCCCGGTGGGCACCGACGTGCGCGACGAGGAGATCACCGAGCTGCTGTCGCGTGGCGTGGAGACCGTCAAGGTCCGCTCCGTGCTGACCTGCAACACCCCGACCGGCGTGTGCGCGAAGTGCTACGGCCGCTCGATGGCGTCCGGCAAGATGGTCGACATCGGCGAGGCCGTGGGCATCGTGGCCGCGCAGTCGATTGGTGAGCCGGGTACCCAGCTGACCATGCGTACGTTCCACCAGGGTGGCGTCGGTGGCGACATCACCGGTGGTCTGCCGCGAGTGCAGGAGCTGTTCGAGGCCCGCGTGCCGAAGAACCGCGCCCCGCTGGCGCCGGCGACCGGTCGCGTGCGCCTGGAGGAGGACGACCACTTCTTCACCCTGACCATCGTCCCGGACGACGGTTCCGACGAGGAGGTGCTGGACAAGCTGTCCAAGCGCCAGGGCCTCGCCGAGATCGAGGTCGACGGCCGCCGCCGCACCATCCGCGACGGCGACCACATCGAGATGGGCATGCAGGTGATGAAGGGCGCGGCCGACCCGCACGAGGTGCTCCGCATCCGCGGTCGCCGCGGCGTGCAGCGCCACCTCATCGAGGAAGTGCAGTCGGTCTACCGTGACCAGGGTGTGGCCATCCACGACAAGCACATCGAGATCATCGTGCGCCAGATGCTGCGCCGCGTGACCGTCATCGACTCGGGTACCACCGAGTTCCTGCCGGGTTCGCTGGTGGAGCACGCGGAGGCCGTCGCGGCTTCGCGTCAGGCGGTCGCCGAGGGTGGCAAGGCCATCCAGATGCGACTGGAGATCATGGGCATCACGAAGGCTTCGCTGGCCACCGATTCGTGGCTGTCGGCCGCCTCCTTCCAGGAGACGACCCGCGTGCTCACGGACGCCGCCATCAACAAGCGCTCCGACAAGCTGATCGGCCTGAAGGAGAACGTGATCATCGGCAAGCTGATCCCGGCCGGCACGGGCATTTCCCGCTACCGCAACATCGCGGTGGAGCCGACCGAGGAGGCCGCCCGCCAGGCCGCCGCCCCGTTCGCTTCGCTGGGCGAGGGCTTCTACGGCGCCGAGGACACCTACTCGGAGCCGACCGGCCGCGCGGTCCCGCTGGACGACATCCCGTTCGACCAGTAAGCCGCCGGTCCGCCGGTGGGCGGGTCACCGGTCCGCGGTTCGCCGCGGTTGCGTGATTCGCTTGCCGACGACGAGGGCCCGGCCGCCGTCCCCGAGG
>DUOR01000320.1 GCA_012838715.1 Actinomycetales bacterium | reverse complement strand
GCCCGCCACTCCGTTGCCGGCTCCGGCCGCCGCTCCCCTGCCCGCGTGCCGATGTTCGTAGGCGCGCTGGCGGCACGCCTGGTCGCAGTACTTGCGCCGGCGGCCCCGGGTGGACTGCGGCACTTCGCGGCCGCACCACTCGCAGTGGATCGTGTTCCTGGTTGTCACGAGGCCCGATTATGGCACGTCACCCCCGGGCCGGGTTATAATCGAGGGTCAGCGTTTCAGAACGGGGTGATTCCGGGCTCAGTCCGGGCCCACCCGATGTTCGACCCGTATCCCCGATTATTTGGAAGAAGGGCCGCCACACCATGGCAGATCGAGTTCTTCGCGGCAGCCGCATGGGCGCCGTCTCCTACGAGACCGACCGCGACCACGACCTCGCGCCGCGCCGCATGGTCCGCTACCAGACCGAGGACGGCACCGTCCACGAGGTTCCCTTCGCCGACGACGCGGAGATCCCCGGCGAGTGGCTGTGCAAGAACGGTCAGGTCGGCAAGCTCATGGAGGGCGAAGGCACCGAGGCCAAGCCGGTCAAGCCGCCGCGCACGCACTGGGACATGCTCCTGGAGCGCCGCTCCCTCGAGGAGCTGGACGTGCTCCTGGAAGAGCGCGTCGACCTGCTGCGCAAGCGCCGCCGCAACGCCGCCCGCCTGCTCAAGCAGCAGCAGGAGGCCGAAGCCGCCGAGGCCGCCGAAGCCGAAGGCAAGTAGCCGCACATCCGCGCAATCCAGTCGCGCGGATGGCCGCACAAAAGAAGACCAGCGAAAGACCCAGTGCCCGGGGCAACCCGGGTACGGCAAGCGGAAACCCGGTGGGGAACATGTCCCCCACCGGGTTTTCGGTGTCTATGAACGACCGCGCCCCTCGCCTACTTCCGGCGGAGCTCTTCCTTGGTCAGGCGCGACATGTCGTACCAGAGGTCCTTCAGCTGCTGGGAGCGGTGCTTGACGCCCCACTTCGTCACGGCGGTCAGGGAATCGGAGATGAAGCTGCCGGACATCTTCGACTCGCCGTACTCGCGCTCGGTGAAGGTGATGGGCACCTCGACGACGTGGAAACCCTCCTGGACGGCCTTCCATCCGATCTCCGTCTGGAAGAGGTAGGCCTCCTTGCCGATGCCCTCCAGATCCAGGGTCTCCAGCACATCACGTCGGAAAGCGCGGTAACCCGCGGTGATATCGCTGATGCCGGTGCCCAGCAGGGCGGAAATGTACAGGTTGCCGCCGCGGGACAGGATCTTCCGGGAGGCCGGCCAGTTCACGGTGGAGCCGCCCGGCACGTACCGCGAACCGATGACCAGGTCCGCGCCCGCGTCAACGGCGTCCAGCAGGCGGCGCAGCTGCTCCGGGGCGTGCGAACCGTCGGCGTCCATCTCGCAGAGCACGCGGTAATCGCGCTCCAGGCCCCACGCGAAACCCGCGCGGTAGGCGCCCCACAGGCCGCCCTTGCCCTCGCGGTGCAGGACGTGGATGCGGCCGGCGGGGTCGGCGGCGGCCAGCTCGTCGGCGACATCGCCGGTGCCGTCGGGCGACGAATCGTCGACGACCAGCACATCGACGTCCGGCTCCGCGGAACGCAGACGCTCGATGACGCCCGGGAGGTTCTCCCGCTCGTTGAACGTGGGGATGACGACGAGAGTGTTCTCGCTCGGCTTCGGCACCGGTTATTCCTCCGTGGACTTGGGCTGGGACTCGGGCTGGGTCGTGCTCGTGCTGTCGGGCGTCGCGCCCGCGCGGCGGCGGGCGCCACGGCCCACCATCGACGTCACCACGGCGCCGGCGAACGCCAGCACCGCGAGGGCGACGATGGCCCATTCGATTGCCTCACCGAACCGGGCCGCAATGGTCAGATTATCCCGCAGGGGCATATCGGCGGTCAAAACCCGCTGCTCGAAGATGGTGGACTCCTCCACCACCTCACCTTCGGGGGTGATGATGGCGCTGACGCCGCTGGTTGCCGCGACGACGACCGCGCGGTCGAACTCGATGGCGCGCATGCGGCTCATGGCGAGCTGCTGGTACGTCATGTCGGTGTAGCCGAACGTGGCGTTGTTGGTGGGCGTGGCCAGGATGTTCGCGCCGTTGTTCACCGCGTCGCGGTAGGCGGGGTCGAACACGACCTCGTAGCAGGTGGCGATGCCCATCGCGATGCCGGATTCACCGTCCCGGTCGACGTGGATGACGCCGTCGCCGTCGCCGGGGGTCATGTCGCCGGCGAGGTCCACCAGGTCGGTGACGTTGCGCAGCAGATCGCGGAACGGCATGGTCTCGCCGAAGGGCTGCAGGTAAATCTTCTCGTGGCGTTCGCCGGGGCCGTCCTCGGGGTCCCACAGCACCATCGTGTTCTGCGTGCCGTTGTCGTAGGTGAAGGTGCCCACGATGATGGGCGCGTCGATGGCCTGCGACGCCTCGTCGATGATGCGGGCGGCCTGCTCATTGGTGAAGGGGCTGACGTCGGAGGAGTTCTCCGGCCAGACCACCAGGTCCGGCTGTTCCTCCTCGCCGTCGCGGACGCGCTGCGCGAGGTCGCGGGTGGCGTCCGCGTGGTTCTGCAGCACGGCGCGCTGCTGGGCGTTGAAGTCGAGCCCCATGCGCGGCACGTTGCCCTGCACCGCGGCGATGCGCACGGTGTCGGTGTCCTCCCCGTTCGCGGGCTGGACGACGAGCCCGAACCCGAGCGGCAGGACGATCAGAAGGATGCCGGTGATGAACCGCTTGTTCACCAGCGACAGCACGCCGGCGCCGATGAGGGCCAGCAGGAAGCCGACGAGCGCGACGCCGCCGATGGTGGCGGCGTCGGCCAGCGGGCCGTCAATCTGGCCCCAGCCGTAGCGCAGCCACGGGAAGCCGCCGAAGGGCCAGCGGGCGAGCAGCGCCTCGATGGCCAGGATCCACGCGGCCGCGCCGATTGCGCGGGCGAACCACGGTAGCTCGGCGCCGAGGATGACCCGGATGCCGATGGCCGTCATCATGTGGAACAGCCCCAGCGCCACCGACAGCGCCACCCACGGCATGCCGCCGACGAATTCCGCGATCCACGGCAGCGACGCGAGCCCCGCGGTCATGCCCCACAGGATGCCGACGAGCAGGGTGATCAGCACACCCGGCCGGCCGACGAGCGCGAGAATCAGCAGGAACACGGAGATGATGCCCGCCCACCACAGGCCGCCGGGCGCGAAGGACGCGAACAGCAGCAGGCCCGAGCCGATGGCGGCGAATGCGCGCAGGAAGTTGCGCATCCGCTCCGTCATGCGGAACGGCTCGACGTCGTCGATGCTGAAGGGCCGGTCCCCCGCCTGGCCGGCCGGCGTGGCCGTGGCGGTGGGCGCCGCCCCACCCGTGCTTGCCGACGAACCGGCGCCAGGGATGTGCGACGACCGGGCCGACGGGGACGCGCCCGGGATGTGGGACGAGGACGACGACGCGCCCGCCGCCGAAGCGCCGGAGGACGCGCCCGGGATGTGGGAGGAGGAACCCGACGGGTTGTCCGGGGTGGTCATCGGCGGTCGCCCTTTCCGTCGGTGGGGTCGTCGGTGCCATTGCGGTCGGGGCCGCCGTCAGCGAAGTCCGAGGGGTCGAGGTTCTCGAAGAAGCTGTCGATGTCCTCGTCGCGGAGCTCGTCCGCGGACCGGGCACCGGCCGAGCCCCCGGCACCGGCGGAACCGTTGGAACCTGCGGCACCGGCCGAACCACCGGCGGTGTCGTCGTGGTCGATGATGCCGGGGTCGCGTCGGGAAGCATCCCCCGGACCACCCGGACCACCCGGTCCACCCGCGCCCCCGGCACCGGCCGGGCCACCGGGGAACATGCCCGGGAAGCCGCCGGGGAAACCGGCCTCGTCGCCGGGGAAGCTCACGCCGCGCTGCTGCACGATGAACATGCCGTTGGAGCCCATCTTCTGGAACCACCGCGCGGCGGTTGCGCCGCCGACCACCTTCAGCAGCCAGCGCGTCGGCGGCAGGATGAGCAGCAGGCCCAGGATCGTGGTGACGAAACCGGGCAGCGCCAGCAGAATCGAGCCGACCATCAGCATCGCCGAGTCGGCGACCATCGTGCCGGCGTTGGCGAGGGCGCGGCGCGCCTGTTCCTCGTCACCCGATTCGGTGGCGGCGCGCGCGTCCTCGAAGGCGCGGACGCTCAGGCGGCGCACCTCGATGGCGGCGACCACCACGCCGAGGAAGAACAGTCCGACGAGCGCGAGCAGCGCCCAACCGAACCCGATCCAGGAGGCGAGGAGAGTGAACGCCACCACTTCGATGATGACGTATAGGACTAGCAATGCGGCAGGCATGCGACCTACCCTACCGGGCCGGATCCCGGCGTAAACTTGGCGCGACCGGGTGCGGGAGTGCTCCGGATCACAACGCGAAAGGTGCCCCGAATGTCCACCGCTTTCACGCCGTACATCCACTTCATCGACGACGCCCGCGAGGCGATGACCTTCTACGGTTCCGTGTTCGGCGCCGAGCCCCAGTTCATGACTTTCGGGGAAGCCAACCAGGCCGGCGGCGCGGGCGGCGGGGAGTTCGCCGACCGCATCATGCATTCGTCGTTGTTCGTCGGCCCGGGCCAGCACATCATGGCGTCCGATTCGATGCCGGGCCACGAGGCCGCCGAGTCCGCCGGCCGCATCCAGATCGCCGTGTCCTCCGACGGTGCGGAGCCGGACGCCGAGCAGCGCCTCACCGCCTGGTTCGAGGCGCTTTCCGACGGTGCCGACGTCCTGCAGCCCCTGACCGCCGCCCCGTGGGGCGACACCTTCGGGATGCTCGTCGACCGTTACGGCATCCGCTGGATGTTCTCCATCCCGGCCTCCGAGCAGGCCGAGCCCTCGAACCTGCCCTGACGCGGGCCGCCGGGTTGCGCGGCGCCGACGGCCGGAGCCGGCACCGGGCGCGCATTCGCGGACCCGGGGCCGGCCCCTCCCCGACTACCGCTCCTCGAGGTCGCCTTCGGTCTCCAGGAAGGTTTCGCGGAGCAGGTCGAGGCGATCCTCGTCGGGGTTCTCCCACATGCCGCGGTCGGCGGCCTCGAGCAGCCGCTCCGAAATGTCGTGCAGGGCCCAAGGGTTCGACTGGTCGAAGAACTCGCGGTTGTCGGCGTCGCGGACGTACTCGTCGGTGAGCGTCTCGTACATCCAGTCGTCCATGACGTTGGTGGTGGCGTCGTAGCCGAAGAGGTAATCCACCGTCGCGGCCATCTCGAAGGCGCCCTTGTAGCCGTGGGCGCGCATGGCGGACATCCAGCGGGGGTTGACCACGCGGGCGCGGAACACGCGGCGGGTTTCCTCGTGGAGGGTGCGGGTGCGGATGGCGTCCGGCCGCGTCGAGTCGCCGATGTACGCCTCCGGGTCGGACCCGGTCAGCGCGCGCACCGTGGCGACCATGCCGCCGTGGAACTGGAAGTAGTCGTCCGAGTCGGCGATGTCGTGCTCGCGGGTGTCGGCGTTCTTCGCGGCGACCTGGATGCGGCGGTACGCGGTGCGCATGTCGTCGGCCGCCTCCTCGCCGTCGACGCCGCGCCCGTAGGCGTAGCCGCCCCAGGTGGTGTACACCGCGGCGAGGTCCTTGTCGTCGCGCCAGGACCCCGAGTCGATGAGCTGCAGCAGCCCAGCGCCGTACGTGCCCGGCTTGGAGCCGAAGATGCGCCGCGGGCGCCGCTTTCCGACGTCCGCCCGCTCCCCCGCGGAATCCTCGCCCGCGCCGGCCGCGGCGTCGTCGTCGAGGACGTGCGCGCGGACGTAGTTGATGGCCGGGTCCTCGTCGAGGTCGGCGACCAGGGCGACGGCGTCGTCCAGCAGGTCGATGACGTGCGGGAACGCGTCCCGGAAGAAGCCGGAGATGCGGACCGTGACGTCGATGCGCGGGCGGCCGAGCTCCTCGGCGGGGATGACCTCCAGGCCGGTGATGCGGCGGGAACCCTCGTCCCACACCGGGCGCACGCCCAGCAGGGCGAGGACCTCGGCGATGTCGTCGCCCGAGGTGCGCATCGCGGACGTGCCCCAGACGGACAGGCCCACGGACTTCGGGAACTCGCCGTCGTGGTCGGCGCGGTACCGCTCGATGAGGCCGTCGGCGAGGCGTTCGCCGGTCTCCCACGCCAGGCGCGACGGGATGGCCTTCGGGTCGACCGAGTAGAAGTTGCGGCCCGTGGGCAGCACGTTGACCAGGCCGCGCAGCGGGGAACCCGACGGGCCGGCCGGGATGTAGCCGCCGTTCAGGGCGTGCAGCAGGCGCGGGATTTCCTGGTCGGTCTCCGCGAGGCGCGGCAGCACCTCATCGCGGGTGAAGGCCAGGAGCTTGACGATCTCCGCGGTGTCCACGGATTTCCCGGCCGCCCCAGGCCCGTCCGTCGCGTCATCGCCGCCGCCCCCGGCCGCCGCGTCCCCGACCCCGTGGCGGGAGAGCACTTCGTCGGCAAGCGAGGCGAGGTCGGCGTCACCGTCGTCGCCGGCGCCGCGGCCCGCCACCAGGGCGGTGACCAGGTCCATTCCTATGGCGTCGATGGCGTCGACGTCGGTGCGGGCGTCGGAACCGTCCTCGGCGAGGCCCAGCGACTCGCGCAGGCCCGGCAGGGTCCGCTCGCCGCCCCACAGCTGGCGGGCGCGCAGCATCGTGGACACGGTGCCGGTCAGCGCCTCCCCCGACGGCGCGTTGCCCAGGATGTGCAGGCCACCGCGGATGGCGACGTCCTTGATCTCGCACAGCCAACCGTCGACGTGCATGAGCATGTCGTCGAAGATGTCCTCGTCGGGGCGTTCCTCCCAGCCGAGGTCGCGGTCCATCTGCGCGGCGGAGATGAGCGTCCAAATCTCCTGGCGGATCGCCGGCAGCTTCGCCGGGTCCATCGCGGAGATGTTCTGGTGCTCGTCGAGGAGCTGCTCCAGGCGGGTGATGTCGCCGTAGGACTCGGCGCGCGCCATCGGCGGAATCATGTGGTCGATGAGGGTGGCGTGCGCGCGGCGCTTCGCCTGCGTGCCCTCGCCCGGGTCATTGACCAGGAAGGGGTAAATCAGTGGCAGGTCGCCGATGGCCTGGTCGGGGCCGCACTCGGCGGACAGGCCCACCGTCTTGCCCGGCAGCCACTCCATGTTGCCGTGCTTGCCCATGTGCACGACCGCGTCCGCGCCGAACCCGCCGCGCGCGGTCTCCCGCGCCAGCCAGTGGTAGCAGGCCAGGTAATGGTGGGTCGGCGGCAGGTCGGGGTCGTGGTAAATGCCCACCGGGTTGTCTCCGAAACCACGCGGCGGCTGCACCATCACCACGACATTGCCGAAACGCAGGCCGGCGATGTAAATCTCGCTTGACGACGGATTGACGTACAAGCTGCCCGGTGCCTCGCCCCAGTGGTCGATCATGGTGTCGCGGAGTTCGTCGGGCAGCGTCTCGAAATGCTCCTCGTACGCCGCGAACGGCAGCTTCAGCTCGTTGGCCGCCATGACCTCCTCTGTCAGCCAATCCGGGTCCTGGCCGCCCGCGGCGATGATGGCGTGCATGAACTCGTCGGCCGCGGCGGTGCGGGCCTCGGCGGCCGCGGTCGCGTCGGAGTTCGCCTCCACGTAGGCGGTGAACCCGGGGATGGCGGAGACGTCGCCGAGGTCGTAGCCCGCCTCGTGCAGCGCCTGCAGCACGCGCAACGTCGACGCCGGGGTGTCCAGACCGACGGCGTTGCCGATGCGGGCGTGCTTCGTCGGGTACGCCGACAGCATCACCGCGACCCGCTTGTCAGCGTTGTCCAGGTGGCGCAGGCGGGCGTGGCGCACGGCGATGCCGGCCAGTCGGGCGCAGCGCTCGGCGTCGGGGACGTAGGTGATCAGGTCGTCCTCGTCGACCTCCTTGAAGGAGAACGGCACCGAAATCAGGCGGCCGTCGAACTCCGGCACCGCGACCTGCGTGGCCACGTCCAGCGGGGTCAGGCCCTCGTCGTTGTCCTCCCATGCGGCGCGCGGCGACGTCAGCGCGAGGCCCTGGATGATCGGGATGTCCAGCTTCGCCAGCGCCGCGACGTCCCACGCGTCCTCGTCGCCGCCGGCCTGCGCCAGCGCCGGACGGTTGCCGCCGGCCGCCAGCACCGTCGTGATGAGCACGTCCAGGGTGCCCAACTCCTCCAGCAGCCCCTCCTCCGCCGTGCGCAGCGACGCGGCGTAGATCGGCTTGGCGACGGCCCCCTTCGACTCGATGGCCCGCGCCAGGGCCTCCACGTACGCCGTGTTCCCCGCCAGATGCTGGGCGCGGTAGTAGATGATGCCGACGACCGGCGCCCCCTCCTTCGCCGCGATCGGCGCGGCCAGCGAGGTCACCCGCTCCAGGTGGCCCCAGGTCGGCAGCCGCTCCGGCTCCCTGAACCCGAGGCCCGTCAGCAGCAGCGTGTCCGACAGGAAGTTGTGCAGGCCGACGAGGTTCGCGGGACCGCCCTCGGCGAGGTACTTGTGCGCGGTGGTGGCCACGTTCGCCGGGACCGTCGAGTACTCGGTCAGCTCCGCGTCGGGGGCTTGCTCGCCGGACACCAGCACCGTCGGCACGCCCGTGGCGATGATCCGGTCGATGCCGTCCTCCCACGCACGGCGACCGCCCAACAACCGCACCACGACGATGTCCGCGCCGTCGAGAAGGCCCGGCAACTCGTCGTCAAGCAGGCGGGAAGGGTTCGCCCAGCGGAACTCCACCTCCTCCCCCGTCTCGGCGGCCGCACGCGCGGACAGCAGGTCGGTATCGGACGTGGAGAGCAGCAGAATCATCGCGGCTGCGCCTTTCCCGGGGATGATCGCGCCCCGTGGCAAGCTGCCGGAAGCTGGAGGTCTGACTGTCACAGTGGCGCGGCCGCCCGGAATTGCACCGGATTCCCCAACACCCGGGAGGGTGAACTAGAACATTGCCCGCCGAGCCTACCCCGGCGCGTCCGCGTCCGATGCGCGGCCTTCGGTGCGGCTCGCGCGCGGCGGTTGCGAAGCCGTCGGCGCGGCTCGCGCGCGGTCGTCGCTCAACGGTCGGCGCGGGGCCGCGACGTATCATCGGGGACATGGATACCCCGAGCACGAAGCACGAATACTTCAAGTCCTCCGGCGCCGGCGCCGACCAGGTGCCGGGCGGCGATGCGGGAGGTGTTTCCGCAGGTGACCGGGTTGACGGGCCTTCCGTGGAACCGGTCGCGCCCATCCCCCGCGACCGCGCGGATCTGTGCCCCGGGGCGCGCCGGGCGCACGTCGCCGCCGACGGCGCCATCGGCCGCCTGCGCTTCCCCGGCGGGTTGCTGCCCGCCCCGGGATTCGAGGTGCTCGCCGACCTCGCCGACAACTTCGGCGACGGCGACATCCACTTCACGTCCCGCGGCAACGTGCAGATTCGCGGTATCCGCGACGTCAGCGGCTTCGCCGACGCCGCCGAGGAAGCCGGCATGCTGCCCTACCCGGAGCACGACCGCGTGCGTAACATCCTGATGTCGCCGATGACCGGCCGCGTCGGCGGCCTCACCGACGTCTCGGAGCTCGTGCAGGACTTCGACGCCGCGCTGTGCTCGGACGAGGCGCTCGCCTCGCTGCCCGGCCGCACGCTCTTCGCCTTCGACGACGGCCGCGGCGACGTCATCGTGGAAGCCCCCGACCTGGGCCTCGTGGCGTTGGGCGGCGACGAGTTCGAGCTCATCGTCGCCGGAAAGCCCTGCGGCGTCGGCGCCGACCGCGACCACGCCGTCGAACTGCTGATGACCGCCACCCGCGCCTGGGCGCGGCTGCGCGGTGACGCCTGGCGCATCGCCGAATCGGACAAGGCCGAAGAGGTCGTGGAGGCGGCGAAGGAATCGTCGGCAAGCACCGTGGGCGAACCCTCCGACGCGGAGAGCTTCGCCATCGCCCACCCCGGCACCGAGGGGATCGGCTGGGTGGACCAGCCCGACGGGCGGGTCAGCCTCACCGCCGGGCTGCGCTTCGGCATCCTGCCCGCGCGGCTGGCGCGCGCCATCGCGCAGACCCGCGTGCCCGTCCACGTCACCCCGTGGTACTCGCTGGTCCTGCACGACCTGGACGAGGTCATCGCCGAACAGGTCGTCCGCGTCATGGCCCCCAACGGCCTGATTTTCGACCGCAAGTCCACCTGGCTGCGCGTCTCCGCCTGCACCGGCCGCCCCGGCTGCCCCAAATCCCTGGCCGACACCCGCGGCGACGCCGCCCACGCCATCGCCCAGGCCCGCCTGCCCGAAGGCCGCGTCCACTTCTCCGGCTGCGAACGCCGCTGCGGACGCCCCAAGGGCGGGTACCTCGACTACCTCGCCGTCGGCGACGGCGAATACGAGGTCACCTCGGTGGACTGAGGAACGGGGCTGCGGCGCACCGGGCCACCCGGCGCACCCGTCACCCCCACGGCCCGGATTG
>DUOR01000319.1 GCA_012838715.1 Actinomycetales bacterium | reverse complement strand
TCCCGGCCCAGGATTTTTCGATAGGAGCAGCAGGAACATGGCGACAACCCCCGGTGACGGCAGCGGCGCGGACTCCACGCCCGGGACGACCGACGCCGACACCGGCACCGACGCCGCCACCGGCACCGCCACCGCCGCGAAGCCGGCCAAGCGCCGCGGCACCACGGGCGCCCGCCTGATGCGCCCGCTGCGCGCCGCGTGGCGCTGGCTGACCAGCATGCGCACGGCGCTGATCCTGCTGTTCCTGCTGGCGTTCGCCGCCATCCCGGGCGCGCTGCTGCCGCAGCGCCAGCTCAGCGAGGACAAGGTCGACGAGTACCTGGCCAACAACGGCCGGATGGCGGAGATCTTCGACACGCTGCAGCTGTTCGACGTGTTCTCCTCGGTGTGGTTCACGGCCATCTACGTGCTGCTGTTCGCGTCGCTGGTCGGCTGCATCCTGCCGCGTTCGTGGGAGCACTGGAAGGCGATGCGCACCCCGCCGGCGAAGGCACCGCGCAACCTGGCGCGCCTGCCCATGCATGATGAGGGCGAGGTGGACAAGCCCCTCGACGAGGTCCGCGCGGACGTTTCGCGCCGCCTTAAGAAGTGGCACCTCACCGAGACCCCCGCCGAGGAGGACCGCGCCGGCGCGGTGTCCTTCTCCGCGGAGCGCGGCTACCTCCGCGAGTTCGGCAACCTGGTGTTCCACCTGGGCCTGGTGGCCCTGCTGGTCACGGTGGCGGCGGGCCGCCTGTTCTACTACGAGGGCCAGGTCATCATCCTCACGGGCACGGGCACCGAGGTGGAGAGCCAGGAGGTCGATGACGCGGTCAGCACCCCGTTCTGCAACACCGCGGCCGCCAACTTCGACTCGCTGCGCGCGGGCAACACCTTCGACGGCACGGGCCTGAACCCGTTCTGCGTGCAGGTGGAGGACTTCGTCGCGGATTACCTTCCCAACGGCCAGGCCGAGATGTTCACCTCGAACATCCGCTGGACCGACGAGGAGGGCATGCGCGACCCGGTGGAGGAGTGGAACGAGCAGACGCTGCGCGTGAACCACCCGCTGCGCGTCGGCGACGACCGCGTGTACCTGCAGGGCCACGGGTTCGCGCCGATCATCAAGGTCACCTGGCCGAACGGCGAGTCGCGCACGTCGATCGTGCAGTGGCGCCCGGATGACCCGACCTTCTTCCTGTCCTCCGGCGCGATGCGCTTCGACCCGCCGGTGGGCATGTACCCGGACCTGTACGAGCGCCGCCAGAACCAGATCGCCGTCGAGGGCCTGTTCGCCCCGACCGCGGAGTTCACCGGCGACACCGGCCAGCTGCTGACGTCGGTCTACCCGGCGATGCAGGACCCGGCCGTGGCCATCGACGTGTACCGCGGTGACGCGGGCCTGGACACGGGCGTCGGCCAGCAGCTGTTCTCCCTGGACCGCAACCTGATGCACACCGGCCAGCTGGAGAAGATCGGCCGCGTGAACCTGATGGAGGGCGAGTCCACGACGCTGGAGGACGGCATCGAGGTCGAGTTCCTGGGCGCGAAGGAGTTCGTGAACCTGCAGGTCTCGCATGACCCGACGCAGTCGTGGGTGCTGTGGTCCTCGGTGGCCATGCTCGTGGGCCTGGTCGTGTCGCTGGCCGTGAAGCGCCGCCGCGTGTGGGTGCGCCTGCACCCGGTGTCGGAGTCGGTCACCCGCGTCGAGTTCGGTGGCCTGGCCCGCACGGACCGCGCCGGCTGGGGCGACGAGTTCGACGCGCTGGTCCGCGGCGTGCTGGGCCGCCCGGAGCCCGAGGACGACTGATCCCGGCCCCGTCCCGCCGGAACGCCTGTTCCGGGGGCCATTTCGCATACTCCCGGGGGTTGGGAAATAGGGGCGGGTGGGACTAGGGTTGTCCACCGACGATCCAACCCCGGCCAATCGTGGAAAGTGGAGCATCCCCCATGCCCGTCAATCAGACCCTGGCGACGTACTCGGATTGGTCGTATTTCACGGCCTTCGCCCTGTATGCGCTGGCGTTGCTGCTGTTCATCGCCTTCTACGTCCGCCGCACCGCCGCGGTGGAAGCGGAACGGGAGGCCCTGGAGGACCAGGGGGAGCAGGTTCTGGTCGGGTCCGGCGCCACCGCCGCCGCGGGCGCGTCCGGCGATTCGGCCGTCGGCACCATCGAGGCCGGTGGGCTCGACGCCGCCGGCACGAAGGGCACGGGCGCGAAGGACTCCGCTACCGCCGCCGACGATGACGCCGGCGACGGCATCACCGCCAGGTACCGCGCCGCCGACAAGATCGGCGCGATGGCCGAAATGGTGGTCTACCTGGGCGTCGCCATCCACCTGGCGTCCGTGGTGCTGCGCGGCCTGTCCGCCTCGCGGTTCCCGTGGGGCAACCTGTACGAGTACATCTCGGTGTTCATCCTGGTGGCCATGGCCTTCGCCGCGGCCGTCCTGCGCCGCGACGAGATGCGCGTGTTCTGGCCGTGGCTGCTGGCCCCGGTGGCCGCGCTGATGTTCTACGGCGGCACCGCCCTGTACGCGGACTCCGCCCCGGTGGTGCCGGCGCTGCAGTCGATTTGGTTCCCCATCCACGTGTCCACCGTCGTCATCGGCGGTTCGGTGTTCCTGGTCTCCGGTATCGCGTCGCTGCTGTACCTGCTGCGCATCAACCAGCCGCGCGGCGAGGAGAAGGGCGTGCTGGGCAAGATGGCGATGCCGCTGCCGACCGCGAAGTCGCTGGACACCATCGCGTACCGCACCGCCATTTGGGCGTTCCCGCTGTTCGGTCTGGGCGTCGTGCTCGGCGCGATTTGGGCCGAGGCGGCGTGGGGCCGGTTCTGGGGCTGGGATCCGAAGGAGACCGTGTCCTTCATCACCTGGATCATCTACGCCGGTTACCTGCACGCCCGCGCGACCTCGGGCTGGCGCAACCATTGGGCGGCGTGGATCAACATCCTCGGTTTCGCCACGATGGTGTTCAACCTGTTCTTCATCAACATGGTCGTCTCCGGCCTGCACTCCTACGCGGGCCTGAACTGATGCGGGCGCGCAACCGCAGCACCGTCATCCTTGGTGCGTTCGTTTTCGTCATCGGCCTGCTGTTCACCCTGATGGCCCCGGGCGGCCTTGGTGAGCTGACGATGGTCGCCGGCCTGGCGTTCCTCATCGCGGCCTTCGCCCCGGTGGACGTCATCCGCCGGCTGGGTACCCGCCGCACGCTGTACTTCGCGATGCTGCTCATCGCCATCGGCGTCGTCGCCATCGTCGTGAACTGGTCGGGCGCCCCGGCGTGGACCATCTACATCGCGGGCGCGACCTTCCTCGGCGGCTTGGTGCTGCTGACCCTGTTCGCCACCGCGCCGAAGGACATGTCGCCGCTTCCCGACGGCGCCCCGCGCGGCGCCGCCGCGGACGACCGCTCCTCGCTTTCCGACGGTTCCCCCCGGGCGTAGCCATGCGGATCCTGGTCACGGGCGGTGCGGGGTTCATCGGCTCGAATTTCGTGCTGCGGACGCTGGCCACCCGGCCGGGCGTCGACGTCACGGTGCTCGACGCCTTCACCTACGCCGCCAATCCGGCGAACCTGCTCGAGGACCCGGATGACCCGGCTTCGTGGGTGTGCGAGGTAGTCCACGGCGACGTCCGTGATTCCGGGCTGCTGGATCGGATCGTCGGAAAGCACGACGTGGTGGTGCATTTCGCGGCGGAGAGCCACAACGACAACTCGCTGCGTGACGCGGACCCGTTCGTGACCACCAACGTCAACGGCACGGTCGCGCTGCTGCAGGCCTGCGCGAAGCACGACGTGCGGCTGCACCACATCTCCACCGACGAGGTCTTCGGGGATCTGGCGCTGGACGACCCGGCGCGGTTCACCACGGAGACGCCCTACGCGCCGTCCAGCCCGTACTCGGCGTCGAAGGCGGCGGCCGACCATTTCGTGCGGGCGTGGGTGCGCAGTTTCGGGGTGGCGGCCACCATCAGCAACTGCTCCAACAATTACGGGCCGCGGCAGCACCCGGAGAAGTTCATCCCCCGGCAGGTGTGCGGCCTGCTGCGCGGGCGGGCGCCCCGCCTGTACGGCACCGGCGACAACGTGCGCGACTGGATCCACGTCGACGACCACAACGACGCCGTGTGGCGCATCCTCGACGCCGGCGTGAACGGCGAGACCTACCTCATCGGCGCGGACGGCGAGCGGGCGAACATCGACGTCGTCGGCGACATTAACGAGGCCTTCGGCCGCGGCCGCGGCGATTTCACGCACGTCACCGACCGGCCCGGCCACGACCGCCGCTACGCCATCGACCCGTCCTCCATGGCGGGCCTCGGCTGGGAGCCCCGCTACCGCGACTTCGCCGCGGGCCTGGCCGCCACCATCGACTGGTACCGGGCCAACCCCGGCTGGTGGGGCGCGGCCTTCGACGCCGCCGAGGCCGGGTACGCGCGCGTCGAGAAGCCCATCGCGCCGTAGGCGCCGGTGACCTCCGCGCCCCGGCCGCGCCGCCGCCCTATGCTCGATGGCATGACGCAGCGCGACGACCGAGCCACGTTCCGCCCGACCGGCATCGAGGGCGTCCACGTTTTCGAGCCCATCATCCACGGCGACGACCGCGGTTCCTTCCACGAATGGTTCAAGGCCGACGCGTTCATCGACGCGACGGGCTTCCCCTTCCTGCCGGAGCAGGCGAACATGAGCGTGTCGGCGGCGGGCGTGGTCCGCGGCCTGCATTTCGCGGACGTGCCGCCGGGGCAGGCGAAGCTGGTCACCTGCCCCGCGGGCCACATCATCGACATCGTCGTCGACATCCGCCGCGGCTCACCGACTTTCGGCCGCGTCGAGTACGTCGAGCTGGAGCCCTCCACCCGCCGGGTGGTGCACCTGCCGGTGGGCGTCGCCCACGGTTTCGTCTCGCTTGCCGACGGTTCCGTCCTGACGTACCTGACCTCCTCCGGCTACGACCCGGAGGTGGAGCACGCCATCAGCATCCGGGACCCCGAGTTCGGCATCGACGTCAACGGGCTGGTCGCCCGGGCGGGCGGGGACGTCGCGCCGATCCTCTCCGACCGGGATGCGGCGGCGCCCACGATGGCCGAATTCGGGGCGTCGGGAAGCGCACTGCCCGACCACGACGACTGCCGGCAGTTCGAGAACCAGCTCCGCGA
This sequence comes from Actinomycetales bacterium, assembly GCA_012838715.1. Classification (GTDB taxonomy): domain Bacteria; phylum Actinomycetota; class Actinomycetes; order Mycobacteriales; family Mycobacteriaceae; genus Corynebacterium. Next base: position 1,211 of record DUOR01000319.1, on the reverse strand, counting down.
CGGCTGGGCCATCGCGAACGAGGAGGTGGGCGCCGAATGAAGGGCATCATCCTCGCCGGCGGCACCGGCTCCCGGCTGTGGCCGATCACCCGCGCGGTGAGCAAGCAGCTCGTGCCGGTGTACGACAAGCCGATGATTTATTACCCGCTGTGCACGCTGATGCTGGCGGGCATCCGGGACATCCTGATCATCACCACGCCGGAGGATGCGCCGCAGTTCACGCGGCTGCTCGGCGACGGCTCCGACTTCGGCGTGAACCTCACCTACGCCGAGCAGGACGAACCGCGGGGGCTGGCGGAGGCGTTCATCATCGGGGCGGACCACATCGGCGACGATTCGGTGGCGCTGGTGCTGGGCGACAACATCTTCTACGGCGCCGGCCTGGGCACGCAGCTGCGGCGGTTCCACGGCGTCGACGGCGGCGCGATCTTCGCCTACTGGGTGGCCGATCCGACGGCCTACGGCGTGGTCGACTTCAACGACGACGGCGTGGCCACCGGCCTGCAGGAGAAGCCGAAGGAGCCGCGCTCCAATTTCGCGGTGCCCGGCCTGTACTTCTACGACTCCGGGGTGGTCGACATCGCGCGGGGGCTGACCCCCTCGGCGCGCGGTGAGCTGGAAATCACCGACATCAACCGCGCCTACCTGGAACAGGGGCGCCTGCGGGTGGAGATTCTGCCGCGGGGCACCGCCTGGCTGGACACCGGCACGGTGGACAACCTGATGGCCGCGGGCGATTTCGTGCGCACCATCGAGCAGCGGCAGGGCCTGAAAATCGGTTGCCCCGAGGAAGTCGCCTGGCGCATGGGTTTCCTGGACGACGCCGCCCTGGAAAAGCGCGGCCGCGACCTGGAGAAATCCGGCTACGGCGAATACCTGCTGCAGCTGCTCAAGCGCGGCAAGGACGTGTAGTTAGGGGTTCGGGGCGCCGGGTCACGGAGCCGGGTCCGGGCCGGCGGGGTTCGTCCCGTCGGCGTCGGGGCCATCGGCCCCCGGCTCGCGGCCACCATCCGTCGGATCCTGGCCGCCCTGCGCACGCCGGCGGCGTTCCTCGCGGGCCCGGCGTTCCTCCGCGGCGCGCTCTTCCTCGCGTTCGCGGGCGCGCTTCTCCTCGAAGCGCTGCTTGTCGAGCTTCCACAGGAAGTCCTCGTCGTCGTCGGGGCCCATCGGGCGCTGCGGTTCGGGCCGGGCGAGGCCGCTGCGGCCGAACC
>DUOR01000318.1 GCA_012838715.1 Actinomycetales bacterium | reverse complement strand
TGGCTACCCGTGCGAGCCGATGAGCTGCAGCAGCTCCCCGCCGAAACGCTCCACCTTCACCGGCCCGATGCCCGGAATGCCCAGCAGCTGCGACATTTCGGTGGGCCGGGCCTCGGCCAGGGCGGTCAGCGTGGCGTCGGAGAAGATGACGTACGCGGGCACCGACATCTCCTTCGCCGTCTCCAGGCGCCACGCCCGCAGCGACTCGACCAGCTCCGGGTCGACGTCGGACGGGCACCGCGAGCAGCGGCCGATGATGCGCTCCGCGTTGGTGGTCAGCGGTCGCCCGCATCCGCGGCACACCGCGCGGCGGGTCTTCGGCGCCGCGGCCGGCACCGCGTCCAAACCGGGGACGTCCAGGCCCTCGAGGAAACGGGACCGGCGCCGGGTGCGGCGGCCGCCCTCCTGCCGGGCCAGCGACCACGACAGTTCGAGGTGTTCGCGGGCGCGGGTGACGCCGACGTACAGCAGGCGGCGCTCCTCCTCGACGTCCTCGGAATCGTCGCCCTTCTTCACCGCGTGCTGCACCGGCAGGTTGCCGTCGGTGAGGCCGACGAGGAACACCGCGTCCCACTCCAGGCCCTTCGCGGCGTGCAGACTCGCCAGCGTCACGCCCTGCAGCGTCGGCGGCTGCTTGGCTTCCTGCCGCGTCCGCAGCTGCCCCAGCAGCCCCTGGATTCCCAGCGCGGGCTGCGCGTGGACCAGTTCCTCGCACAGGTCGGCCAGCGCGCCAAGCGACTGCCAGCGTTCGCGGGCCTGCGCGCCCTCGGGTTCCTCCTTGGTCAGGCCCAGTGGCGCGAGCGTGGCGCGGACGAGTTCGACCAGCTCGGCGCCGGTTTCGTCCACCTGCCGCTGCCGCGTCACCCGGATGAGCTGCGCGACCGCCTGCTTGATTTCCGGCCGCTGGTAGAAACCTTCGCCACCACGCACCTGGTAGGGCACACCGGCCTCGCTGAGCGCCTGCTCGAACACCGCCGACTGCGCGTTGATGCGGTACAGCACCGCGATTTCCGACGCCCGCACCCCGGAATCGATGAGCCGCCGAATCCGCCGCGCCACGACCCGGGCCTCGGTCGGCTCGTCGTCGTACTCGGTGAAGGTCGGCTCGGGCCCGTCGGGGCGCTGGCCGATGAGCGCCATCTTCGACCCGGCGAGCCGCCCCTTCGCCCGGCCGATCACCTCGTTGGCCAGGCGCACCACCTGCGGCGTCGAGCGGTAGTCGCGCTGGAGCCTGACGACGGTGGCGTCTGGGAACCGCCGCGAGAAGCCCATGAGGAACTCCGGCGTCGCGCCGGTGAAGGAATAGATGGTCTGGTTGGCGTCGCCGACGACGGTGAGGTCGTCGCGCTCGCCCAACCAGGCGTCCAGCACCCGCTGCTGCAGCGGGGTGACGTCCTGGTACTCGTCGACGACGAAGCTGCGGTACTGGGCGCGGAACTCCTCCGCCACGGCACGGGACTCCTCCATTGCGCCTGCGGTGTGCAGCAGCAGGTCGTCGAAGTCGAGGAGCATGCCCTCGGGGGTCGTCTTGATGTCCTCGTAGGCGCGGTAGGCGGCGGAGAGTTTGTCGGCGGCGACGGGCGCCACGCGGCCGCGGTCGCGGATGGCGTCGGCGTAGCCCTCGGGAGTGACCAGGGACGCCTTCGCCCATTCGATTTCGCCCATGACGTCGCGGATGGTTTCGGTGCCGGAGTCCAGGCCGGTGGCGCGGACGGCGCGGGCGACGACGGGGAACTTGTTGTCCAGCAGCTTCCACGGCAGGTCGCCGGCGACCTGCGGCCAGAAGTAGCGCAGCTGGCGCAGCGCCGCGGAGTGGAAGGTGCGGGCCTGCACGCCCTCGGAGCCCATCGCCCGCAACCGGTCGCGCATCTCCCCCGCCGCGCGCGCGGTGAACGTCACCGCGAGGATCTTCTGCGGCTGGACGAAACCGTTGCGGATCAGGTGATCGATGCGGTGGGTGATGGTGCGGGTCTTGCCGGTGCCGGCGCCGGCGAGGATGCACACCGGGCCGAGCGGCGCGGTGGCCGCCTCCAGCTGTTCGGGGTCGAGCACCACCCGTGGTTCGGCGAGGGGGCCACGCCCGCGGGGGTTACTTGAGGGCATCCGTTTGGTCATCCTCCTTGAAGACGCGTCGGACGTAGAGCAGGCGGTCGCCGGGTTCGACGGACTCGCATTCGGGGGCGTCGATTCGGTACAGCTCGCCGGACCGCACCACGCCCAGGGCGATGTCGGAGAGGTGGCGCGGGTTGGCCCCGATCTCCTCCTCGGTGACCAGGCGCTCGGCGACCGAGAATCCTTCGTCGGGGCTGAGCAGGTCCTCCATCATCTCCACGACGGAGGGGGTCACGGTGGCCAGGCCCAGCATGCGGCCCGCCGTTTCGGAGGAGATGACCACCTGGTCGGCGCCGGACTGCGCCAGCAGGTGCCGGTTCTCGGATTCGCGCACGGAGGCGACGATGGTCGCGCCGGGGGCGAGTTCGCGGACGGACAGGGTGACCAGCACGGCGGTGTCGTCCTTGTTCGGCGCGATGACCACCGACCGGGCGCGGGGGATGCCGGCGAGCTTGAGCACGTCGGATTTGGTGGCCGACCCGTGGACGGTGACGAGCCCACGGTTGCCGGCCTGGTCGAGGGCGACCTTGTCGGTGTCGACGACGACGATCTGCGACGGGTCGACGCCGTCGGCGAGCAGCGCGGAGATGGCCGAGCGGCCCTTCGTGCCGTAACCGATGACCACGGTGTGATTGCGCAACTGATTCCTCCAGCGCTGGATCTGCAGGGCCCGGCGGGATTCCTGGGTGAGGACGGTCAGCGTCGTGCCGACCAGCAGCGCCAGGAAAACCACCCGCAGCGGGGTGATGAGCAGGATGTTGATGATGCGGGCCCGTTCCGTCACCGGGGCGATGTCGCCGTAGCCGGTGGTGGACAGGGAGACCGACGCGTAATACAGCGAGTCGACGAAGGTCAGCCGCTCGGAGTACCCGTCACGGTCGAGGTAGACGGCGATTGCCGCGATGAGGAGCATCGCCACCGCGTAGCCGAGGCGCCGGGCGATGAGGTTCCAGGGACCCTTGCGGTCCCGTTCGGGCATGCGGATGACGCCGAGCAGGGCGTGATCCGGCAGGTCGTCCAGCTCATCCTCGGAGCCGAATCGATTGCGGAACTGGTCGCGCACCGTCCGTCTACCTTTCCTCGTCCGGGTTGCCGCCGTCGGTGGGCCCCCGGGTTCCGTCCCGTGGCCCGTCCCCGGTGCGGTCCCGTTCGGGGCCGGTGCCGGGTTCCGCGGCGGCGACGAGCTCGCGCATCGCTTCGTCCAACTCTAGTCGGTCGGGCAGGTCGCGCTCGCCGGGTTCCACGGTGACGCCGTCGGCGATGTAGTGGAACGCGGCGCGCACGTCGGCGGGGTCGATGTCCTCGCCGAGCGCGCGGCGCCGGTCGGCCCAGGCGATGCGGTACACGGCGAGCTGCAGGGCGGCGTGCCGGGCGCGTTCGCCGGTCGGGCGGCGGCCGGTCTTCCAGTCGACGACCATCCAATGCCCGTCGATGCGGTAAATCGCGTCGATGCGGCCGACGATGCGACGCCCGCCGACGCCGATGTCGAACGGTTCCTCCACGAACACGGGCGTCCGGTCCGCCCATTCGCTGCCCAGGAAGCCCTCCTTGAGCTTTCCGACGGCGGCGTCCCCGCGTTCGGGCGCCCCGCCGGGTTCGCCGGTGGCTCCGGCCGCGATGGCGTCCGCGTTGGCGATGTCGAAGAGATCGTCGTCGTCGAGAAGCGTCGCAGTACCGAAGCGGTTCTCCAGCCAGGCGTGGAAGGCGGTGCCGCGGCGGGCGAAACGGTTGGGCTTGTACGGCAGGGGCCGGGCCCGGCGGCGGGCGAAGGCGACCGGGTCGGATCGCAGCGCCTGGTACTCGCTGGTGGACAGCTGCACCGGCATCGGCACGGACACGGCCTCCGCGTCGGCGCGCCGGCGTTCCTCCAGCAGCAGGGACACCTCGTCCTCCCAGGTCCGGGAGAGGTCACCGTCGATGGGTTCGATGGCGTCGCCGGCGGCGGCTTCCGCGACGAGCGCGGCGGCCTCGCCGAGGGCGGTCCGGGTTTCCGGGGACGGGACGGCGGGCCAGGCCACGCCCTCGCCGGTGTGCAGGGGCAAGGGGTCCTCGGGGGCGTCGGTGACCCAGGTTTCGATTGCGTCGGGGCGCAGTGCCGCCAGGGCCGTCAGGTGCTTCGAAGGGCCGTCCGCGGAGGCGCGGCCCCTCCCCTTCCGCTGGCAGCCGGACACCAGCAGCCGCCGGCCGGCGCGGGTGATGGCGACGTAGAAGAGCCGGTCGTTCTCCGCCTGCTTGGCCGCCTTGTACTCTTCGCGGTTCTCCTTGATGGCCTTGACCAGTTGGCCCTGATCCTCGGCGTCGGAGGCGTCGAGGATCGGGGCACCGTCGAGAGGTCCGTCGAGGGGTCCGTCGAGGGACCCGTCGTCGCCCGCCGTTCCGGATTCCGCCGATCCCGTCGCCTCCGGCGGGAGGAGTTCGGCCTTGCTCAGCCACACCTCCACCCTGGGGTTGTCGTAGATGGTGGCGCAGGCGTGGGGCACGGCGACGACGTCCCATTCCAGGCCCTTCGCCTTGTGCACCGTGAGGATTTCCACGCGATCGCCGGTCAACCGCACCTTGCCCGGTTCGAGGCCCTTGTCGTGTTCGGCGGCCACCTCGAGGTAGCCGAGGAAAGCCTTGAGCCCGCCGCCGTCGCGGGAACCGAAGTCGGCGGCGACCTCGGTGAAGCGGTCCAGGTGCACGGTGCCCGCAGTGGTGCCGGAGGCCGTGCCCGCAGCGGCCTCGATGCGCAGGCCGAACGCCTCCTCCACGTCGGCGATGAGCTCCGGCAGCGGTTTGCGCAGCGACCAGCGGCGCAGGTTGCGCAGTACGGCGGACAGCTCGCCGATGCGCCGGGCGCCCTCCACCGAGTAGCCGGGGGCCGAGGGACCGTCGTCATGCGTCGCCGGGTCTGCCACGGCGTGGCCCAGGCCGGTCGGGGGTGTGCGAAGTTCCTCCGCCAGCCCTTCGAGGTACTCGTCGAGGGCGGTCAACGGTCCCGTGTCCCCGCCGTCCATGGAACCGTCGGCCACGCCATCACCGCCCCGGCGGGGCTCGGCATCGCCGGGACCGCCGCGGCCACGGGCGGGCCCGCCGTAGGAGGCGAGCTGTTTCGCGCGGCGACCGAGGGCGCGGATGTCCGCGGCGCCGAGGTTCCACAGCGGATTGACGAGGATGCGCAGCATCGCCGCATCGTCGGCCGGGTCGGCGAGGACGCGCAGCACCGCGATGACGTCGAGGACCTCGGGCAAGGTAAGCAGCCCGGAGAGGCCGACGATTTCGGCGGGCACGTCGCGCGCGGCGAGGGCCTCGAGGATGGGCCGGGAGTCCGCGTTCTTGCGGACCAGCACGGCCGCCGACAGCGGTCGGCCGGTATCGACGGCTTCCCGGTATTCGGCTTCGAGATGATTCGCGAGCCAGTCGATTTCCTCGTCGACGGTCGCGTGCAGCGCCAACGTCACCTCCCCGGCGTCGGCGCCGGGGCGCGGTTCCAGGGCTTCCACGGTGCGCGGTCCCCCCTCGAACGCGCGATCGGAGACGTCGTTGGCCAGTTCCAGGACGTCGGCCGGGTTGCGCCAGGAGGTGGTCAGCTGGAGCTTCCTCGCCGGGGAGCCGTCGGGGCGGGGGAAGTCGGTGACGAACCGGTTGAGGTTCTCCGAGGTCGCCCCGCGCCATTCGTAGATGGCCTGCATCGGGTCGCCCACCGCCGTGACCGCGGAACCCGCGAACAGCGCGCGCAGCAGGACACGCTGGGCATGGGAGGTGTCCTGGTACTCGTCGAGCATGATGACGCGGAACCGGGTGCGCTCGGCTTCCCCGACTTCGGCGATGCCGTCGGCGAGCCTGGCGGCGCGCGACATTTGGCGGCCGAAGGTGACGGCCCCCATGTCGTCGTGGCGCGCCCGCAGTTCGGCGACCAGCGGCAGCAGTTCGAGTCGGTCCTCCTGGGCCGCGACGACCGTGGTCAGGCCGGAGTGCAGCTCGCTTTTCTGCGCTTTCGAGGGCGGCAGCTGGCGGATGTTGTGCAGGAACGCCTCGGTTTGCTCGCGGACGTCCGCGGGGTCGACGAGCTGCGAGTCCATTTCCTCCGACAGGGACATCAGCTTTTTCACCAGCGGAGTCGGGCTGAGCCCGGTGTTGATGTCGGCCCGATCGAGCACGAGGTCCCAGGCGACCTGCCATTGCGCGGTGCCGTCGAGGACCTGCGCGGACGGTTCCGCGGGCAGCAGCAGACCGTAGTCGCGGACGAGGGTGCCGGCGTAGGCGTCGTAGGTGGACACTTCCGGGGCGATGACCTCCAGCGCCGTGAGCACACCGGGGTCGGCGATGCGCCGGAATCCCCTGCTCAGCGCCAGTTCGGCGAGGCGGCCGCGGATGCGCTGGCCGAGTTCGCGGGCGGCCTTGCGGGTGAAGGTGAGGCCGAGGACTTCCTCGGGGCGGACGAATCCGTTGGCGACGAGCCAGACGACGCGGGCGGCCATCGTCTCCGTTTTTCCGGCGCCGGCGCCGGCGACGACGAGCATCGGTTCGGCGGGCGCGCCGATGACGGCGGCCTGCTGTTCGGTGGGCGCGTACGGCTGGTCCAGGAGCCGCGACAGTTCGATGGGGCTGATGAGCCGGCGTTCGTTCATCGGGCTCCCTCCTTCGCGGGGCAGGCCAGGCGGACGGTGCAGAATTCGCAGTGTTTCCCGGGGGTCGCGATTGCGCCGGGGCCACGGAGCGCGGCGGCGACGCCGGTGACGACGTCGACCCATTCCTCCAGTTGTTCCCCGGTGCGCGCGGCCTGCAGCCGGGTTTTCGGGTCGCCGCCGGACAGCGGGTCGCGCGGGTAGACGAGCGTCGCGCCGCCGAGGATGGAGGCGTCGGGGGCGTGCGCACCGTTCCCGCCGCCGTCACCGCCATCCCCGCCGCCGTTCCCACCCTCGCTCCCGCGCGTCGGGTCCGGGCCGATGACAGGCCCGTCCGGCCCGTCGATGAGCCGGCCGAGCGCCAGCGCGAGCTGGTACGTCGCCAGCTGCGCGTCGGCCTCCGCGTCGTCCTTGCTCACGGCTTTGCCGGTCTTGATGTCGACGATGGTCAGTTTCGAGGGGTCCCGCGGATGGCCGGCCAGCCGGTCGATGCGGCCGGTCAGCACGATGTCGTCGCCCAGCGGCACCCGCACGTCGACCTCCATGCCGACGACGTTCTGGGTCCCTTCCCATGACCGCCACGCGTGCAGGGCGCGGGCCCATTCCTCGATGAGCGGGGCCAGGCGCCATGCGGGTTCGTCGGTCAACTCCGGGATGGCGTCCCGCAGCGCCTGTTCCGCGTCCTCGATGTCGACGTCGCCGAGGATTTCGGTGATGCGGTGGAACGCCGAGCCCATCGCCATGGCGGAGGACGGCGCGGTCCGTTCGAGCAGGGCGCGCAGGGCGCATTCGCGCACGCGGTTGACCTTCGACGGGTTGACGCGCACGGGCGTGGTTTCGACGGGTTCGTCGGTGCTGGGCGCGGTCAGCCCCCACCAGTCCGCGGGGTCGGCGCCGGGCACGCCCGCGTCGGCGAGGCGCGCGAGTTGCCGCGCCGCTTGCCGACGACGGACCGGTCCGGCATCCGGGTCGATCACGGCGGCCCGAAGTTCGGCGAGGAGCGATTGCATCGACAGGACCCGGGGCACGTCCTCGCGGGTTTCGGTGGCGGGCGCGGCGGTGGTGGCCGCGCCATCCGCGGATTCACCGCGGTCCCCTGCCCCGGTTTCGGCGGCGACGTCGGCGGCAGCGGCACGAGCGTCGGCACGAGCGTCGGCGCCGGCACCGGTATCGGCGGCGATGGTTTTCCGTTCCACGTCGACGCCCACTTCGGCGAGGAATCGGCTGGGTTCGCCTTCGTCGTCCGGGGCGTCGACGGCGGTGATCAGCAGGCGCTCCCGGGCGCGGGACACGGCCACGTGGAAGAGGCGGCGTTCCTCGGCGAGCCGGGTGGCCGCATGGGAAACCGGGGTGCCGGGCGTGATTCCGTCGTCAAGCAGGTCGACGAGTTCCTGTTGTTTGACCACCGAGCCGGTGCGGCCGAGGGAGGGCCAGACGTCCTCCTGGACGCCGGCGACCGCGACGGCGGACCACTCGCGGCCGAGTGCGGCGTGGGCGGAGAGGATGGCCACGGCCTCCCGGTCGGCGCCGCGGCGATCGCGGGCGCCGGTGGGCAGTTCGTGGGCCTCGATTTCGCGGATGACCGCGCCGATGGTGATGCCGGGGTTGCCTTCGACGAGGTCGCCGACGAAGTCGAAGAAGGTCATGACGCCGTCGAGGTCGCGATCCGCCGCCGAGCCCCCGGCGCCGCCGCGCAGTGAGGTGGCCATGAAGTGGTCGGCGAGTCCCGAGGCTTCCCACAGCGCCCAGGCCACGGCTTCGACCCCTTCGCCGCGGGCGGCGCGGCCTGCGTCGAGGACCTTCAGCGGCCCCTCCAGCACGTCGCGCTCGCGCTGCGGCAGCCCGGCGATCAGATCCTCCTGCCCCGGGGTGCGGGGTTCGGCCGCGAGGAGGTCGACGATGACGTCCATGGCGCGCGCGCCGGTCAGGTCGGCGCGGCGGACGCCGCGGATGAGCCTGGTCAACGCAATCGGGTCTGCGTTGCCCAAGGGGCCGGTGAGCAGGCGCTCCCATTCGGACGCGGACAGTTCACCGTCGATGGCGCGCAGGGCCAGCACCAGCGCCGCGACCATGCGCTGCTCACCGAGCACCACGTCGGTGGGATCTATCCGCACGGGCACGCCGGCCCGCGCCAGCGACCTGTGCAGCGCCGATTCGCCGGCGCCGGAACGCACCAGCACCGCCATGTCGGACCAGGCGACGCCGTGTTCCAGGTGGGCGCGGCGCAGGAAGTCGGCGACGGTGGCCTTCTCCCCCATGCCCGTGTCGTGCACGACGACGCGGGCCGCGGGGCCGGGCCGGCCGTCATCGCCAATCGTGCCCCGGGTGCCCAGAGCGTCATTCGTGCCCCGGGTTCCGCCCGTGCCCCGGGTGCCCCGGATGCCGCGCTGGGGCGGGTCCCCGGGCAGGCGGGCGGCCACCCGGTTCGCCGCGACGGCGACCTCGGGGGTGCAGCGCCGTGACGTGTGCAGGACAATTTCGCGGGCCGGGTCCGCGACCGTGTCCAGGAACGCGGCATCGGCGCCGCGGAACGCGAGGACGGACTGGTCATGGTCGCCGGTGACCACGGTCAGGTCCGTCCACGGGATGAAGCGCCGGATGAGCTCCGCCGACTGCGGGTCCAGATGCTCGGCATCGTCGACGAGCAGCACCTTGATCCCGGCCGATTCGACCAGCCCGGGGTCGTCGTCGATGAGCCGCACGGCCGTGGAGACCAGCTCCGCCGCGTTGAGCTCCTCGTGCCACGCCAGCCGCATGACCTGCCGGTATTCCCGCAGGAACGTCCCGGCGGCCACCCATTCGGCGATGTTGTGGCGGCGCCCGAGCTCCTCCAGATCGTCGGCAAGCAACCCGCGTTCCTGCGCGCGCAGCAGCAGGTCGCGGAGCTGCCGGGCCAGGCCCCGCATCCGCAGCGCGGGGATCAGGCGCTCGGGCCAGTACGCGCCGCCTTCGTCGGCGTGCCCCGCGAGCAGCTCCCGGATGACCGCGTCCTCCCGCGCACCCGTGGCCAACGCGGGTTCGGGCCGCCCGTCGCGCACCGCCGCGGAACGGACCAGGGCGAACGCCAGGGAATGCACCGCGCGGACCATGCCGCCGCTGCCGGCCCCCGAACCCGGCGGCAGGCGACGGGC
>DUOR01000317.1 GCA_012838715.1 Actinomycetales bacterium | reverse complement strand
GCGCGGCCTCGCGCCGGCGGACTCGCTCCTCCGCCGCCTGGTGCGCGGCGGCCGGCACCGCGGGGCGGCGCCGGGGCTTCTTGTCCAGGCGCGTCGCACGGCGGCGCAGCGAGTTCCGGGTCAGGTAGGCGTGGATGCCGTTGTCGGCGAGCGCCCGGATGAGGTCGTCGGGGACGTGGTCGTCCGGCGCGGTGATCCACGCCCGGCCCGGGTCGTAGACGACGGTCGCGCGCACACCGGGGAACCCGTTGAGGATCCGCTCCGCGTCATGGGCCGCCAGCGCGGAATCCAGCCCGTCGAGGACGAGGCCGAAGGAGGTCAGCCCCCTGCCGCTGCGGCGCGCGAGGCGCTGGTGCATGCTCTCGCCGTCGTCCTTGCCGCTGCGGGAGCGGAAGGTCGCGGCGGCCGCCTTGGCCTCGTCGATGGCCGACGTGACCCGGCGATCCAGGTCGTCGAGGTTCTCTCCGTCGCCGCCACGGCCGCCGGGGGCCGCGGTGCAGTTGGCGGGATCGGCCGGGGACACCGCTACGCCCCGTTCTCCCGCGGCTGCGCGGCCTTGAGGTCGCGGAACAGCAGCAGCATGCCGACGACGAGGAAGATCGCGGGGATCGCCACGATCGGGGTGACGGCCTGCGACATGACGCCCATCATCGTGATCACGACCATCAGGGCGATGACGCCCATGAGGATCCTTCGGATGACCTTGTTGTCCCACACCGTCGGCGTGAGCAGGACGACGATGGCGGAACCGGCGATCGCCAGCACGCCGACGATCAGCACGTCACGGGCGACCGCCGGCGGGAAACCGGATCGGTCGGTGGTCACGAGCATCATGCCCGTCACGATGTTCACGGCCGCGCCGATGAACAGCAGCCACTGCCACAGGGGCCGGCCGGCCATCAACTGCGTCGCCATGTACGCCACCTTTCCCGCGGGGCCACCGGCGCGGCCTGCGCGGAGTCGTCGCCTGGGCTATCGGCCCCGGCCGTCCATTCCAGAATTGCCATTGTCCCGCCCCGGGGGCCTCTTGTCTCCCCCGTTGCCTCCGGAACCACTAGATCGGGTGAAAAACTCCATGGCGTTGCGGCCGGAGACGAGGATCGTGGCGGCGATCGCCGCGACGGCCGACGCGATCATCAGCGACCCGTCGGCGAGCTTGAGGGGGATCGGGGCCTCCTCCCACGCGCCCGCGCCGCCGAGGTACAGCGGCAGCAGCTGGATGGCGAGGTAGACGCTGCCCGCGACGAGCACGAACCGCGCCCACATCGCGCCCTTGCGCATGCGGGTGATCACCCACGCGAAGAAGCCGCAGAACGCCAGGGTGATCAGGGTGGTCAGCACCGCGGACACGCGGGCGACCATTACCTTCTGGTCGTCGGTGAAGTCGCCGAGCATGTCGCCGACGCCGGGGCCGTTGACGATGGCCCGCGGATTCAACAGGTTGATGGCCAACGTCGTGAAGGCGGCCGCCACCTGCAGCCCGACCGTGGCGAACCACGCCTGCGCCGCGCCCTGGATCTGCTCGGGCACGTCGTCGGCCGGCCGCGTGCCCTGCCCGGGCTGTCCCGGCGGCCCGGGCTGTCCCGGTTGTCCGGGCGGCATGCCCTTGTCGTCCCGTGGCCCCGTGGGCTCCACGCGTCGCCCCGTCATCGGGCGGCGAGCTTCTTGGCCACGTCGACCGCGAAGTACGTGAGCACCTGGTCGGCGCCGGCGCGGCGGATGCCCAGCACGGACTCCATCATCGCGGCCTCCAGGTCGATCCAGCCGCGTTCGGCGGCCGCGTGGATCATCGCGTATTCGCCGCTGACCTGGTACGCGGCAACGGGCACCGGCGACATGTCGGCGACCTCCCGCAGGATGTCCAGGTACGCCATGGCGGGCTTCACCATCACCATGTCCGCGCCCTCGGCCAGGTCCAGCTCGACCTCAAGGATGCTTTCCCGACGGTTCGCCGGGTCCTGCTGGTAGGTGCGGCGGTCACCCTGGAGGGAGCTGCCGACGGCCTCCCGGAAGGGCCCGTAGAAAGCGGAGGCGTACTTGGCGGAGTAGGCCATGATGGCCACGTCCTCGTGCCCGGCGTCGTCGAGCGCGCCGCGGATGACCTCGACCTGGCCGTCCATCATCCCGGAGGGCGACAGGACGTGGGCGCCGGCGTCAGCCTGGGCGACCGCCATGCGGGCGTAGTTGCCCAGCGTCACGTCGTTGTCGACGATGGCGCGGCCGCGGGAGTCCTCGCGGACCACGCCGCAGTGGCCGTGGTCGGTGAACTCGTCGAGGCAGGTGTCCGCCATGATCAGCACGTCGTCGCCGAACTCGCCGCGCAGGCGGCGCAGCGCACGGTTGAGCACGCCGTCCTCGGCCCACGACTGCGAACCCTCGCCGTCCTTGTCCCCGTCGAGGGGGACGCCGAACAGGTCCACGCAGGGGATGCCCAGCTCCACGGCCTCGGTCACCGCGGCCACGAGGGAATCCTCGGTGTGCTGGACGACGCCCGGCAGCGAACTGATGGGCTTCGGCTCCGTCAGCCCGTCGGCGACGAACATCGGCAGCACGAGGTTGTCCACCGTCAACCGGGTTTCGGCGGTCATCCGCCGCATCACCGGGTTGGTGCGCAGGCGGCGGGGGCGGCGGATGGGGCCCATCACGGTGGGGCGGCCATCGCCGGGGACATTGGGGATCGCGGAATCCGTCATGCACCCAGGGTACGACGCACCGCGGATTGGCCGGGCAACCGCCGTCGGAAAGCGGCTACCCGGCGACCGGCGCGTCGGCGGCGGGCTCGGCGCGCTTGCGGCGTTTCTTGCGCGGCGGCGGCAGCTGGCCGGCGGCCCGCAGGTTCGCCACGTGCTCCGCCAGGGCGTCGACCAGGTCGACGATGCCGGCGCGCTCCGGCTGGACGTCGACGCGCAGCCCGTACTCGCGGGCGGTCGCGGCGGCCATCGGGCCGATGCAGGCGATGATCGTGCGCGGATGCGGCTTGCCGGCGATGCCGACGAGGTTCTTCACCGTCGAGCTGGAGGTGAAGCACACGGCGTCGAAGCCGCCGGACTTGATCATGTCGCGGATCTCCGCGCTCGGCGGGGCGGCCCGGACGGTGCGGTAGGCGGTGACGTCGTCGACCTCCCAGCCCAGGTCGACGAGGCCGTCGACCAGGACATCGGTGCCGATGTCGGCGCGCGGCAGCAGCACCCGGTTCACCGGGTCCATGCCCTCGATGAACTCGGGGAACACGTCGACCACGCCGGCGGCGTTCTGCTTCGCCTCGTCCGGCAGCAGCTCCGGCGTGATGCCCAGCTCGCGGATCGCCTCGGCGGTCTTGTGGCCCACCGCCGCGATGCGGATGCCGGCGAAGGAACGCGCGTCCAGGCCGAACTCGGTGAACTTGTCCCACACGGCGTGCACCGCGTTGACGGACGTGAACACGACCCACTGGTAGCGGCCGTCGACGAGGCCCTTCACCGCGCGCTCCATCTGCGCGGGGCTGCGCGGCGGCTCGATGGAGATGGTCGGCACCTCGATGGGGATGGCGCCGTGGGCGGCCAGGCGGGTGCGCATCGGGCCGGCCTGCGCGCGGGCGCGCGGCACCAGCACGTTCCAGCCGTACAGGGCGCGGTTCTCCCACCAGGAGTACTTCGATCGGTTGTCCACGCCCTTGCCCAGCGTGACCACCAGGTGGCCGGACAGGTCGCCGGACAGCTGGGCCAGGGTGCCCAGGGTGACGTCGTAGGTGCGCTGCAGGCGGGTGGTGCCGTTGACGGTCACCGACGCGGGCAGCGAATCGGGCAGGCCGCGGGCGGAGAGCTCACCGGCGATGGCCGTGAGGTCGTCCTCCACCGCCTGCAGCACCAGCGGCTGCGGGGCGACGGCCAGGGCGTCCCAGTCGACGTCGGCACGCCCCAGGTCGGTCTCCGTGTAGGTGGAACCGAGGGCGATGCCGGCGAACGCGGGGACCGTGGAGGGCACGGACATGCCCGGCACGATCTGGAACTCGATCTTGTTGCGCGACACCGCGTTGATCTCCGCCAGCACGGCGTCGCTGGTCAGCGGGTTGCCCGCGACCAGGCGCACCACGTCATGGCCCTTGCGCGCCTCGGCAACGAGCGCACGGCTCATCTCCGTGGGATCGCCGATGGGCTCGCGCACGTCGGCGGCCGTCGGCGGCGCCGGGCGCGGCGGCTTGCGGCGCGAACCGCTCGCCTTGGCGTCGGCGCACATGCGCTCGTACTCCTGCTCGGCGGCCTCCAGGACCTCCTCGGGCACGGGCAGATCCGCGGCGACGAGTTCGACTACGCCTGGCATCACGTCCGGATCGACGTAGGCGACTGACGTGCCGGCGAGTACCTCGCGGGCGCGCAGCGTCAGCAGGTCCGGGTTGCCCGGGCCTGCGCCGACGAACATGATGCGCCCGGCGGGCGTCGTGCGGGGGGTGCTCATCGTGGTGGCGGTGCTTTTCTTCTCGGGTGGTGGAACTGTGCGGTGTAACTGTGCGGTGCACTTTGGCGGTGCACCGGCGGGGCGGGCAATGTGCCCCGGGACGGTGTGCCCCGGGCCGGGCCCTGGTCAGCGGAGGGTGTCGCCCATGACCTCGTGGGCGCCCTTCTCCAGCAGGCGCGCGGCGACGGTGCGGCCGATCTCCTCGGCGTCGGCCACCTCGCCGACGGCCGACTCCACCAGGCGGCGGGAGCCGTCCAGGGCGAATACGCCGGCGGTGAGGTCGAGCTTGCCGTCGTCGTCGATGTGGGCGTGGGCCGCGACCGGCGCGGTGCAGCCGGCCTGCAGCTCGGAGAGGATGGTGCGCTCGGCGGTGGCGCGGGCGCGGGACTCGGCGTGGTCGAGGCGGCCGACGACGAGCGCCAGGCGCTTGTCCTCGGCGCGGCACTCCACGGCCAGCGCACCCTGGGCGGGGGCCGGCATGACGACGTCGACGTCCAGCGACTCGGCGGCGCGGTCCAGGCGGTCGGTGCGGTCCAGTCCGGCGCGGGCCAGCACGACGGCGTCGAGGTCGTCCTCGACGCGGCCCATGCGGGTCTCGATGTTGCCGCGCAGCGGGCGGATCTCCAGGTCCGGGCGGATGGAGCGCAGCTGGGACACGCGGCGCGGCGCCGACGTGCCCACCTTCGC
>DUOR01000316.1 GCA_012838715.1 Actinomycetales bacterium | reverse complement strand
GCACCTCGCAGTCGGTGCCGCCGCGCGGCACCCCGCGCCCGCGGTTGAGCCAGTCGGCGATGCAGCGCTTGCGCAAGGCGCTGCTCGCGGTCGCGACGGTCGACGGGGTGGCGCTCGCCCTCATCGTCGGCATCGCCATCATCGCGGTGACGGTCACGGGGGCCGGCTTCACGCCGCTGCCCGCGACCATCGCGTCGATGTGGATGCTGCTGAACCTGGCGCCCTTCGGCTTCGGCGGCACGGATCTGTCCCTCGTGCCGGCGGTCCCCGCGATGCTGCTGTTCCTGGCGGCGGCGTGGCGGGTGCGCCGCGTGGTCGCGGATCGGATCGGCATCCAGGAGGTCCGCACCCTGGCGGCCACGTTCATCGTGGTCCCGGCGGCGCTGACCGTCACCGCCTGGCTGATGCTGTGGGACGCCTCCGGTGTCCTGCGCATCAACGCACCCGACTTCCTCCAGGCGGTCGCCTCGACCATCGTGCTGCACGGTGGCGCTCTCATCGCCGGGTTCGGTTCCCGGCTGCTGCGCGCCCTGCTGCGCCGCCGGAAGCTGCCGGAGTGGCCGCTCGGGTCGCTGCGCCTGGCCGCGGAGTACGTGGGCTGGCTGTGGGCCGCGGGCGTCGTGGCCACGGTGATTTCGCTGGTGTGGCACCACGGCGCGGTGCGGGAGACGATGGGCATCGCCGATTCCCCGGGCGCCGGGGCCGCATTGGTGCTGCTGTCGCTGGGGTACCTGCCGAACGTCGCGTTCGGCGCCGCGGGCATCCTCACCGGCGCGCCCGCGAACGTCGGCGTCGCGGAGGCCGGCCTGTTCGCGGTGACGCCGGGGACCTTGCCACCGCTGCCGACGCTGGCCGCGATGCCGCAGTCGCACCTCGGCCCCTTCTTCGGTGTGCTGCTGGTCGTCCCGGTCGCCATCGCCCTGTGGCGGGTGACCGTCTACGTGCGCACGCGCGCCTCGGAGCGCCCGTACGCGGAGGTCGTCGTCGCCGGGCTGATGGTGGCGGTCCTCGTCGCCGTGCTCGCGCTGCTGCTGGGCGGCGAGGTCGGCCAGTACGGCTGGTCCGGCGTTTCCTGGTGGTTCGCGGCCGTGATGGCCTCGGTGTGGTTCGTCGTGCCGGGCGCGGTGGCCGTGGTCGCCCTCACCGGCGTGCCCTCCCGTTCGCTTGCCGACGAAGGCACCGCCGCCGCGGCGACCGGAGCCGAGGCGGACGACGACGAGGCTGCGGAGGATGAAGGCGCTGACGCTGACGCCGCCGAGCCCGAAGCCGAGGCCGCTGACGCTGGCGCCGCCGAGGCCGAAGTCGAGACCGAGGCCGCTGCCGCGGACGACACTGAGAGCGAGGCCGCCGAAGAGGCCGAGGCGGTCGAAGAGGCCGAGGCGGTCGACGAGTCCGTGATTGTCGCGGGCCCCGGGGCCGAAACCGAGGTTGCCGCCGAGCCCGTCCACCCCACCCCGGACACCACGGACACCCCGGACCCCCAGGACTCCCCGAACACTCCGGACGCCGCGGCCGCCCAGGACTCCCCGGACACCCCGGACGCGGGAGACGACGGGGACGCGGATCCGGACGTCGGAAAGCAACGCGGGTAACGCCGGGGGATGGGTGAACAGGGTGATCCGGGCGGGTGGGTAGACTAGGCACCCGTGACCGAATCACACCGCGCACCGGGATCCGCCGACACGGCGGGGCCCCTGAACATCGTCGTGCTGGCCTCCGGCACCGGCTCCCTCCTGCAGTCGATGCTGGACACCCTCGACACCGGCCGGGTCCGCGTCGTCGCCGTCGGCTCCGACAAGGACTGCCGGGCCATTGAACGGGCGACCGACGCCGGCATCCCCACCTTCCGGGTCGACTTCGACGCCGCCGCCCGCGCCGACCGCGCGGGCTGGGATGCCCGCCTGCTCGACGCCGTGGCGGGGCACGAACCGGATCTGGTGGTGTCCGCGGGCTTCATGCGCATCCTCGGGCAGTCGTTCATCGACGCCTACCCGGATCGCATCATCAACACCCACCCCGCGCTGCTGCCGTCGTTCCCCGGCGCCCACGCCGTCGACGACGCGCTGGCCCACGGGGTGAAGGTCACCGGCACGACGGTCCACATCGTCGACGCGGGAGTGGACACCGGACCCATCCTCGCGCAGGAACCCGTCGCCGTCGACGACGGCGATACGGTGGACACGCTGCACGAACGCATCAAGATCGTCGAGCGTCGACTCCTGGTCGACGTTCTCCACACCATCTCGGAACGCGGAATCACGCGGGACGGACGAAAGGCGAAGATTTCATGACCCAGGACGCAACCATGGACCGCAAGCCCATCAAGCGGGCGCTCATCAGCGTCTACGACAAGACCGGCCTCGAAGACCTGGCCCGCGCCCTCCACGACGGTGGCGTCCAGATCGTCTCCACCGGCTCCACCGCCTCCCGCATCGCGGACGCCGGCGTGCCCGTCACCCCGGTCGAGGAGCTCACCGGCTTCCCCGAATGCCTCGAGGGCCGCGTGAAGACGCTGCACCCGCGCGTCCACGCCGGCATCCTCGCCGACACCCGCAAGGACGACCACCTCGCGCAGCTCGACGACCTCGGCGTCGAGCCGTTCCAGCTGGTCGTGGTGAACCTGTACCCGTTCACCGCGACCGTCGCCTCCGGCGCCGACTTCGACGCCTGCGTCGAGCAGATCGACATCGGCGGCCCGTCCATGGTCCGCGCCGCCGCGAAGAACCACCCGTCCGTGGCCATCGTCGTCGATCCCGCCAAGTACGGTGACGTCGCCGATGCCGTCGCCGCCGGTGGTTTCACCCGCGCCCAGCGCACCGCCCTGGCCACCGACGCCTTCCGCCACACCGCCTCCTACGACGTCGCCGTCGCCTCCTGGATGGGCGCGCAGCTGGAGGAGCAGGCCGGTACGGAGCTTGCCGACGACGCGTCGGGCAACTTCCCGGAGTGGTTCGGCCACACCTACGAGCGGTCCGCCACGCTGCGTTACGGCGAGAACCCGCACCAGGCCGCGGCCCTGTACGTCGACCCGGCGGCCCCGGCCGGCCTGGCGCAGGCGGAGCAGTTCCACGGCAAGGAAATGAGCTACAACAACTACACCGACTCCGACGCCGCGTGGCGTGCGGCGTGGGACCACGAGCGTCCGGCGGTGGCGATCATCAAGCACGCCAATCCCTGTGGCATCGCCGTGTCCGACGAGTCCATCGCGAAGGCGCACCTCGCCGCCCACGCCTGTGACCCGGTGTCCGCGTTCGGCGGCGTCATCGCCACCAACCGCGACGTCTCCGTCGAGATGGCGGAGCAGGTCGCCGAGATCTTCACCGAGGTCATCATCGCCCCGGGTTACGAGGACGGCGCCGTCGAGGTGCTGAGCGGCAAGAAGAACATCCGCATCCTGCGGGCCGCCGCCCCGGAGAACGAGTTCACCGAGTACCGCCAGGTGTCCGGCGGCATGCTGCTGCAGGAGCGCGACACCCTCCAGGCCGAGGGCGACGACGCCGCGAACTGGACGCTCGCCGCCGGCGAGGCCGCCGACGAGGAGACCCTCGCCGACCTGGTCTTCGCCTGGAACGCCGTGCGCTCCGTGAAGTCCAACGCCATCCTGCTGGCCAAGGACGGCGCCACCGTCGGCGTCGGCATGGGCCAGGTCAACCGCATCGACGCCGCGAAGCTGGCCGTCGAGCGCGCCAACTCGCTGGCCGGTGACGACGAGCGCGCCCGCGGCGCGGTCGCCGCGTCCGACGCGTTCTTCCCCTTCGCCGACGGCTTCGAGATGCTGGCCGAGGCCGGCGTCCGCGCCGTCGTCCAGCCGGGCGGCTCCATCCGCGACGCCGAGGTCATCGAGGCTGCCAACAAGGCCGGCGTGACCATGTACCTCACCGGCGCCCGCCACTTCGCGCACTAGCCTGCACGGAGTGAAAGCCCGTTCCCGCCACCCGATTCGGGTCGGCGGGCGCGGGCTTTCGCCGATTCTGAGGTGCGTCCCGTGGTGTTTCCCGCGGTGTGCCCGCGGTGTGTCGCGCGGCGTGCCCGCGGTGTGTCCCGCGACACACTTCGGCTGCCTTCCGGTCATTTCAGTGAATCGCGCCTGAGGGTTTCACCTGGCGGGAATAATGCGCTGACCAGTGCATCTATGGCCCGCCGGGCTTTGGGTTCATCCCCATTCACCGGATTCCGGCGGTTTCCCGGGCGAATGTGCCTATCATGGGCGCATGTCTCGCCGAGCCGAAATGAGAGAGCGCCGTCACGCGGAGATCCTTGCCGCGGCCGCCGCCATGATCGCCGACCGGGGTTTCCACGTCACCCGGCTGGAGGACATCGGCCAGGCCGTCGGCATTTCCGGTCCCGGCCTGTACCGGTACGTGTCCGGCAAGGAGGATCTGCTCGCGCAGATTCTGGTCGACATTTCCGTTCGCCTGGTCGACGGCGCCCGCGCGGTCGTTGAACGCGGCAAGGCGGAGGACTGGTCGCCGGACCGTACCCTGCGTGAGCTGCTGAGCTTCCACGTCGAGTTCGCCGTCACCGAGCCGGACCGCATCCGCGTGCAGGACCGGGAAATTGGCAACCTCGCCCCGCAGCAGCGCGACAAGGTCCGTTCGCTGCAGCGCATGTACATCCAGATGTGGATTGACGCCATGCGCCGCCACGACCCGACGGTCACCCTCGAGGAGGCCCGGGTGCGGGTGCAGCTGGCGGCCGGCCTCATCAACTCGTCGCGGTACGTGCTGCGTTGGGCCGGCGACGAGATGGTCCGCCGCGAGGCGATGACCGTGGCCATGAAGGCCCTCGACGTCCCGAAGGGCCCGATCACCGAGGACCTGACCTACGGCGTCATCGGGGAATCCCGGATTTCGGCCGAAAGCTGAGCCGCCGCCGTCGGCAAGCCCTATCGTTTCGCCCATGAACACCAATGCGGCGGGCGCCGCCGGCGACACCGGCCCCGGCAAGGAATCCGGCACGGGCCCTGACATCGGCACCGACATCGGCACGGGTTCCGGCACGGGCCCCGACATCCTCGTCATCGGGGCGGGCCCCTCCGGCTTGGCGACGGCCGCGGAGCTGCGCCGCCGTGGCCTCGCCTTCGACCACGTCGAGCGGCATGACGGCGTCGGCGGGCTGTGGGACATCGACAACCCGACCACGCCGATGTACGAGTCGGCACATTTCATCTCCTCGAAGCGCCTGTCCTGTTTCCCGGGGCGGCCCTTCGACTCCGGCGTCGCCGACTATCCGCCGCGCGTGGAAATCCTCCGCTACCTGCGGGAGTTCGCCGCCGAGGAGGGGCTTTCCGACGGCATCCGCTTCGGCGTCGAGGTCACCGGCATCGCCCGCGACGGCGCGGGGTACGCGGTGACGTTCGCGGGGGAGGGCGCACCGGGGACGGGGATGGAGCCTCGAAACGGGACGGGGCCGCGAACGGGGCCGCGAACGGCGACGCGGACGTACCGCCATGTCATCTGCGCTTCCGGCACCCTGTCCGTGCCGGTGCTCCCGGACATCCCGGGCGACTTCGACGGGGATTACCGCCATTCGGCGACCTACCGCTCCATTGATGAGCTGCGCGGCAAGCGCGTCCTGATCATCGGCGCCGGCAACTCCGGCTGCGACATCGCCTGCGACGCGGCGACCGCCGCCGACGCCGCGGACCTGAGCATGCGGCGGGGGTACTGGTTCATTCCGAAGCACCTCTTCGGCAAGCCGTCCGACGAGTGGACGGTGACCGGCCCGCAGCTGCCCGCCCGCATCATGCAGTGGGGTGCGCAGGCGATCCTGCGCCTGTACTTCGGCGACCTGCGCAAGCTCGGCCTGCCCAAGCCGGACCACCGCATCTTCGAGACCCACCCGCTGATGAACGACCAGCTCATCCACCACCTGCGCCACGGCGACGTGTCCGTGCGCGGCGACGTCGAACACTTCGACGGCGCGGACGTCGTGTTCCGCGACGGCACCCGCGGCACCTACGACCTGGTGCTCGCGGCGACCGGCTTCCGGCACGCCGTGCCCTACGGCGGCGACCTGTTCAGCGACCATGCCATCGAGGACATGTACCTCGGCTTCGCCCACCGGAAGCATCCCGGGCTGTGGGCGCCCGGCCTCATCGAGCTGAACTCCGGAGCGTTCGGCGCCATCGGCCAGCAGGCCCGGCTGCTCGCGGAAGTGCTCGCCGACGAGGCCACCGGCACCGGGGACCTGGCCCGCACCTTCCTGGACCGGGCCGCCACCCGCAGCCCCGACCTCAGCGGCGGCCTCGCGATGGACAGCTCCGACCGGCACCGCGGCTACGCCGACTCCCACGCCCTGCACGCGGCGCTGGCCGCGGAAATGGAGGAACTCGGCCTCGACCCCCAGCGGGACAAACTGGGCGGCCTGGCGGGGTGAGGGCGAAAAAAG
>DUOR01000315.1 GCA_012838715.1 Actinomycetales bacterium | reverse complement strand
GGTCGGTGGGCAGGTGCAGCGGCATGGGTGCTCCGGGGCCGGGGTCAGCGGCGCAGGCAGGCCAGGATGGCGGCCGCGGCGGAGCGGGTGGTGGCGTCCACCGTGGGCGCGTAATCCGGCAGGAATGTGGACATGTGGTTGGAGGGCACGTCCTCCAGGACGCGGTCGGCGGCGACGGCGGCGTCCCACTGCTCCCGCGGGGTCACGCCGACGGTCCAGTAGACGTAGGGGCTGCCGAAGGCGTTGGGGATGTCGGAGAAGTCCTCCGACGCCGTCCACCGTTCCGCGGTGACGGACTCCTCGCCGAAGACGCCGTCGAAGGCCTCGCGGACGGCGGCGAAGACCTCCGGGTCGTTGTCGGTGACGTCGCCGTGGTCGGAGTAGCCGAACCGCGGCTCGACGTCGGCGCCCGACGCCATGCACTCGGCGCGGACCACGCGCTCGATGGCGGCGATGAGGATCTCGCGGACCTCGTCCGAGTAGAAGCGGATGTTCAGCACGATGCGCGCGTGGCCCGGGATGGTGTTGTTCGAGTTGCCCGACGTGAGCGTGCCGACGGAAATGACGGCGAACTCGTGGGGCGAGACCTCCCGGCCGACGATGCCCTGCAGGCGCAGGACCACGGCCGCGGCGATGTAGGTGGGGTCGACGCCGTTGTGTGGCATGGAACCGTGGGCGGCGCGGCCGGTGATGTCGATGGTGATGGTGTCGCAGCCCGTGAGCACCGGGCCCGCGGCGGACATGACGCGGCCGGCGGGGCCCGGCACGACGTGCAGGCCCAGGCAGGCGTCGGGGCGGGGGATCGCCTGGACGAGGCCGTCGTCGACCATCGACTGCGCGCCGCTGGCGGTTTCCTCGGCGGGCTGGAACAGCATGATGAAGGTGCCCGACCACTGGTCGCGGTTGCCGTCGAGGATGGCGCAGGCGCCCAGCCCGGCGGTCATGTGGTGGTCGTGGCCGCAGGCGTGCATGAGTTTCGTGGCCACGCCCTCGCGGGAGACGCCCTCGGCGACGGAGGCGTAGTCCACGCCGGTGGTCTCCTCCACGGGCAGCGCGTCGATGTCCGCGCGGTACAGGACGGTCGGGCCGTCGCCGTTGCGGAAGATGCCCACCAACCCGGTGCCGCCGAAACCGGTCTTCACCTCGCAGTCGAAGCGCGACAGCTGCTCCTCGAGGTACCGGGAGGTCTCGAACTCAACCGCCGACAGCTCCGGGTTCGCGTGCAGATGCCGGTACGTCGGCCCCTGCCAGCCGAGATCCACGCCGTGGTCGGCGAGCAGCTCCGGAATCGGGCGGAAACCGGTGGCGGGCGTTGCGGGGGACTGGTCCGTCATTGTGCGGGATACCTCTCCAGTGTCGATCGGTGAAATGGTTCCGGGGTCGCCGGGGTGGTTGGCCAGTGTAGTCGGGCGGCTGGCCCGGTCGCGGGGCCCGCCGCCGTCGGAAAGCACCTACAGGCGGGGGGTGCCGGTGACGGCGGGGTTGTACCGCAGCGAGTTCGGGCGGCAGGCGCATTCGGTGGCGATGTGTATGCCGCGGTCGATGTGGCCGGAGTCGCGCAGGCGGTACAGCTGCGGGACGACGCGGTCGCGGAGGTCCCACGGGGAGATGGTGTTGAGGTAGATCTTCGTGCCGCCCTCGAAGCCGGCCAGGTTGGAGACGCGCCACTTGATCATCACGCGCCACGGCATCCGCGCGTCCAGGTCCACCGGCCGGTGGTGCCACTCCTCGTTGCAGGGCACCTCCGCGCCCGCCGCCGCATGGCAGGCGTGCAGCAGGTCGCTCATGCCGGCGATTTCGGCGTCGGTCTGCATCCACGGCTCGCACACCGACGACTTCGAGTAAATCTCCAGCGTGGGGTAGCGGTGGCCGAACCCGGCGAAGGCCACCGCGTGCTCGTTCTCCGCGATGATCAGGTTGTGCCGCGCCGCGTAATCCACGGCCCACTCGTTGTACATGTTCGGGTTCGCGCGCAGGCGGCGGACCTCGTCGTGCAGGGACTCGCCGTGCTCGTCGATGGCCACCAGCTGCTTGTGCAGGTGATCGAAGCTGGCGCCCGCGGGCTTGAGCCAGTTCTGGAACGCGGCGACGTATCGCACGTAGCGGTTGCGGCGGTACAGGTCCGCGATGGACTCCACCGTGAAGGCGGTGAACGCGCGGTGCTCGGCGACGGTCAGGGTGCCGGAGGACGCCAGCTGGTCGTCGTGCGTGGCGCCGTCGACGAAATGGCGGCGCGCGATGATGACGTCGTGGCCGCCCGCGAAATACCCGGGCGCATGCTCCAGCAGCTCGCCGTCGGACATCCCCGCGACCTGGTCCGCCGACTTCCCGCCCGCCTTCAACCGCGTCCGCACGATGGCCAGCACGTGCTCCCGGCCCGCCGGGTCCTCCAGGTACCGCGCCATCCGCTGCACCGTCCGCGCGTCCGGCTGGAAGCCGTAGTTCTTGGCCCAGTAGTCGTAGGTGACGATCTCGAACAGGTTCGGCACCCGCCGGAACTCCGCCACCGTGTCGTGCACCGCGCCGGGCAGCACGCCCGGGATGGTGCGGAAACCGCCGGGGGCGGCGTCATCGGCGACGACGCGGGCCTTCTCCGGCGGGGTGAGCAGGGGATTGGCGGAACCGAACGCCGAGCGGGAGGTGAAATCGGCCTCCGTCAGCGGCTGCGGTTCCGGGCGGGTGATGCCCAGCGGCCGGTTGCCGCGGCCGGGGACCGTCCACACCTGAGTGCCGGAAAAGGGGTTGAGCTGCTTGACGGTGCCATCCGCCAGGGTGACCAGGGGCGTTCCGAAATCCTCCATGCCCCCAGATTACGGACGGTGCCCGCGTGTCGCTCGGTGCGCGGCCTCCCGCAGCGCGGGCAGCGTCTCCGCGAAGGGCGCGTCCAGTGCGGTCGCCCCCGCCGCGCGCTTGACGACGGGGGATTGCGCGTCGACCCGCCCGCCGATGAGGTGAACGGGCGTGGCGGGGTCCGTCCC
>DUOR01000314.1 GCA_012838715.1 Actinomycetales bacterium | reverse complement strand
CGCGGGGCCGACACCGTGCTCGACGCCGGCGCGGACGACATCTCCGGTGGCCAGCGGCGCCGGCTGCTCCTCGCCCGGGCGCTGCTCACCGACTCGCCGATCCTGCTCCTCGACGAGCCCGCCGAACACCTCGACGACGAGGGCGCCGACGCCCTGCTCGAGCTGCTCACGGGCGGTGGCCCGCTGCCCGGCGCGCGCGCCGAACGAACCGTCGTCGTCGTCCGGCACCCGCGCACGCGCCACGGCCGCTGACCGGGTGAGCGGGGTACACTTCGCGATCACCCCGGGCCACCGCGCGGCGCCCGCGGTCCCGACGGAAGGTGACGGCATGCCCCATCGACGACGCATCATCGCGGCCTTCGTCGCGGCCCTCGTCTCCCTCGTCCCGTCGGCGGTGACCGCCTGCGGGACGATGCCCCACGACGCCGACGGCACGCTCGACCGCGCCCGTGACGGCGTCCTCGTCGTCGGGGTCTCCGAGCACCGGCCCTGGACCGTCATCGACGACGAGGGCAGGGTCCACGGCAGCGAAGCCGACCTCATCCGCGGTTTCGCCGACGGCATCGGCGCCGAGATCGAATGGCGGCCCGCCCCCGAATCCGTCCTCGCCGGCGACGTCAAGGAAGGCCGCGTCGACGTGATGATCGGCGGCCTCACCGCCGACACCCCCTGGACCGACAAGATCGCCGTCACCCGGCCGTACGTCACCGTCGCCACCGAGGACGGCGGTTCCGACGACATGGTCATGGGCGTCCGCCAGGGCGAGAACGAACTGCTCGTCGAGCTGGAGCGGCACCTCGCCCGCGAGCACGGGGAAATCCGATGAGCGGCGGCGCGGGACGAACGGCCGGCCGCCGCGGGACGGCGTCGGAAAGCACCGCGCACCTGCCGGACGAACAGCGGCGCGCGCTGCGTTCGGCGGTGCGGCTGGAATGGTTCAGCATCGGGTACACCTGCGTGGCGCTGCTGGTCGTCGGCGTCGTCGCCGGCCAGTCGCAGGCGATGCGGGCGGCGTGGATCGAGGACGCGCTGACGCTGCTGCCGCCCATCGCGTTCCTTATCGCCGTGCGCATCAGCCGCACCGCCGCCACCGCCAGGTTCCCCTACGGCCGGCACCGGGCCATCGACGTGGCGCACGTGGTCGCCGCGACCGCGCTGCTGGTGATGGGCCTCATCCTTTTCGGTGAATCCGCACTGGCTCTCATCAACCTGGAGAAGCCGCCCATCGGCGTCACCGTGCTGTTCGGCCACGCCATCTGGGCGGGCTGGCTGATGGTCGCCGCGATGGCGTTCACCGGCGTCGTCCCCGTCATCCTGGGCCGGATGAAACTCAGGCTCGCCCGGCGGCTCCACGACAAGGTCCTCTACGCCGACGCCGACATGAACAAGGCGGACTGGAGCACGGCGCTCGGCACCTCCGTCGGCGTCCTCGGCGTGGGCGTGGGCCTGTGGTGGGCCGACGCGGCCGCCGCCATCGTCGTCGCCGTGTCCATCATCGGCGACGGCGTGCGCAACCTGCGCACCGGAATCCGCGACCTCATGGACACCCGCGCCGGCACCCTGGAGGGCGAACCGAACCCCGTCCTGGGCGACCTCGACGCCACCGCCGCGGCTCTGCCGTGGGTGGGCCGCGCCGCCGCCCGCGTCCGCGAGGAGGGCCACGTCCTGCACGTGGAGATGTTCGTCGTCCCCGGACCCGGCCACGCCCCCACCGTCGCGGAGCTCGAGGACGCCCGCACCCGGCTCCGCGGCGTCGACTGGCGCGTCCACGACGTGGTCGTCGTCCCCGTCCGGGAGTTGCCCGCGCAGCTGGCCGGGGGATGATGGGGGCATGACCGATTCCGCACGGCCCCACCTCCACCGGCGCGCCACCGACCGCCGCGCCGCCGCCCTCCACCAGTGGCAGTCCCTCAGCGGCGGGGTGTCCGCCTGCGCCCTCGCCCGCAGCGGCGTCAGCTTCCCCGCCGGGAAACTCGCCGAGGGCCGCGTCGCCGCCCTCGGCGAACTCCTCCGCGCGCTGAAGAAGCTTCCCGACGACTCCTCCCCCGCTCCCCTCCTCACGGACCTCCGCGACGAATGGCGCACCGAGGCCGAGACCGCGGAAGCGAAGTACGCGGGCGGTCAGGACAGCCCGGACGGCGATGATTCGGGCGGTGACGGCACAAGCGGCGGCCCGGACGGCGATGGTTCGGGCCCGGTCGGTTCGGGGCCCGGCATGAGCCGCGACTGGATCGCCTACCGCGTCGGCGGCGCCGACGAACTCGACGAGCTGTTGCTCGAACTCGGCGGCGCGGCCACGGACGGCGCCGCGGACGTCTGAGGCCCCGCGCACGCGGAAAGCCCCGGCCGCTTGCGGATGCAAACGGCCGGGGCTTCCGGCGATTAACCCTCGCGGGCCGGGGCGGTGTCCCGCCGGCCCGGCCGGGGTCCGGCGGGCTTAGCGCTGGACCAGACGGGAGATGATGTTGTACTCGCGGGCCTCGCGCAGCAGGTCCTCGCGGTGCTCCGGCGCCGCGATGTCGATGAGGCGCAGGGCGCGCTGCGAGTGGTTGGTGCCGCGCAGGCGGGCGATGCCGTGCTCGGTGACGACGTTGTCGATGAAGTTCTTGTGCGTGGTCACCGGGGAGTTCGGCGGCAGCGTCGCGGAGATGCGGGACTGGCCGTGGCGGGTCTGCGACGGGGTCACGATGTAACCGCGGCCGCCCTCGGAGCGGCGGGCGCCGATGGCGAAGTCCAGCTGGCCGCCGGAGCCGGAGAAGAACTTGCCGCCGACGGTCTCGGACGCCGCCTGGCCAAGCAGGTCGACCTGGGTGGTGGCGTTGACGGACACCATGTTCGGCTCGAGGCCGATCAGGTACGGGTCGTTGGTCTGGTCGACGGGCAGCATGTTCACGACCGGGTTGTGGTCGAGCCACTTGTACAGCTTCTGGGTGCCCATGATGAAGGTGGAGACCACCTGGCGCTGGTGGAAACGCTTGCTCATGCCGGTGACCGCGCCGGCCTCGATGAGGTCCATGACGCCGTCGGACATCAGCTCGGTGTGGACGCCCAGGTCCTTGCGGTCCTTCAGCATCGACAGGATGGCGTTGGGCAGGCGGCCGTGGCCGACCTGCAGGCAGTCGTTGTCGCGGATCTCCTCGGCGACGATCTCGGCGATGGTGTAGTCCGCCGAACCCGGCTCGGCGACGACCGGCGGGGCCTCCATGACCGGGGTGTCGGTGCGGGTGCCGCCGACGACCTGGGAAACGTGGATCTGGTTGGAGCCGTAGGTGTGCGGGATGCCCGGGTTGATCTCGACGAAGATCGGCAGCTTGCCGATGAACTGCACGCAGTAGTCGGCGGACAGGCCCAGCGACATGAAGCCGTGGTCGTCCGGCTCGGACACGGAGCAGATGAGGATGTCCGGCTTGATGTGCTCGCGGACGAGCTCCGGGATGCCGGAGAAGTTCGTCGGGATGTACTCGATGGTGCCCTGGGCCTGCAGCTTGCGGGTCTCGCCGCCGAGGAAGAGATCGGCGGACTCGAGCTTGCCGGGGTACTCGCCGCGCTGGTACGCGCGGGAGCCGGCGCCCAGCATCTGGATGACCTGAACGTTCTCCAGCTGTTCGGCGTTGGCGTCCAGTGCGTCGAGCAGGGCCGGCGGCTCACCCGCGGCAATCGGCACGAGGAGCTTCGTGCCGGGCTTGACGTGATCCAGCAGGGCTTCGGGGGCGAGATCAAGATGGTCGTGCACTGGCGATCCTTCCGGGAGTGGTGCAGGGCTTTGGTTAATACATCTTCACTCAAGATACTAAATTTTGTGGCCCACGCCACTGTGGGGGGAATTTTCCGGCGACTTCACACCCGCTTACCTGGGCGAACGCGAAACCACCCCGTCGGAAAGCACCCACGGCGACGGAAACGGCACGTCGCCCGCGCACGGCGATTTCGCCCCCACCCCGCCCGGTGCGACAATGCCCACGTGACAGACCTGCGCATCGGCCCCCACCAGCTCGAATCCCCCGTCGTGCTCGCCCCCATGGCGGGCGTGACGAACATGGCGTTCCGCACCCTGTGCCGCGAACAGGAACGCGAGCGCATGGGCACCGTCGCCGGCCTCTACGTCTGCGAAATGGTCACCGCCCGCCCCCTCGTCGAGGACAACGAGAAGACCCTGCGGATGACCACCTTCGCCCCCGACGAGGACCCGCGCAGCCTGCAGCTCTACACCACCGACCCCGAGTGGACGTACCGCGCCGCCCGCAAGGTCGCCGAACAGGGCATGGCCGACCACATCGACATGAACTTCGGCTGCCCCGTGCCCAAGGTCACCCGCCGCGGCGGCGGTTCCGCGCTGCCGTACAAGCGCCGCCTTTTCGGCAACATCGTCGCCGCCGCCGTCAAGGGCGTCGAGGACGCCGGGCGTTCCGCCGAGATTCCCGTCACCGTGAAGTTCCGCATCGGCATCGACGACGACCACCACACGCACCTCGACGCCGGCCGCATCGCCGCCGACGAAGGCGCCGTGGCCGTCGCCCTCCACGCGCGCACCGCAGCCCAGCGCTACTCCGGCCAGGCCGACTGGTCCGAAATCACCCGCCTGAAGCGCCACATGGTCGACTCCGGCCACGCGTCCGTGCCGGTCCTCGGCAACGGCGACATCTTCGCCGCCGGCGACGCCCGCCGCATGATGGACGAAACCGGCTGCGACGGCGTCGTCGTCGGCCGCGGCTGCCTCGGCCGGCCCTGGCTCTTCGCCGAACTGTCCGCCGAACTCCGCGGCCTCGACGTCCCCGCCCCGCCGACCCTCCGCGAGGTCACCGCCATCATCCGCCGCCACGCCGAGCTCCTCACCGAGCAGGACGGCGAGGAGTACGGCTGCCGCGACCTTCGCAAGCACATCGGCTGGTACCTCCGCGGCTACCCCACCGGCGGCCAGGTGCGCGCCTCCCTCGCCCGCGTGAACACCCTCGCGGACCTCGACGAGATCCTCGCCCCGCTTGCCGACGGCCCCCACGCCGACGCCCTCCCCGACGACGCCGACGGTGCCCGCGGCCGCCAGGGCTCACCCGGAAAGGTCGTCCTCCCCGAGGGCTGGCTGAACGACCCCGAAGATGAAACCGTGCCCGCTGGAGCGGATTTGATGCATTCGGGCGGTTAACCCGCACCGTTCGGGGGTATTTCCCCGGGTCCGCCCCGCACTTTCGGGGGCGATTCACCGAAAGCTGGCGGGAGCCCCTCTCCCAACAGGCGAAACCGTCGGGCGACTCCTACTATGGGTAAACATGCGCACCGTTTACCGCGAACAGATGGACAACCTCGCCCACGGCCTGATCGTGATGTGCGATCATGTTCACGGCATGCACCGTGCGGCCACGAAGGCACTTTTCGAGGCCGACCTGCAGGCCGCCGAATCCGTTTTGACTTCCCTGGACAAACTCGACGAGTACCGCGTCATCGCGGAGGACCGGGCCTTCGAGCTCCTGGCCCGCGAAGCGCCGGTCGCCCGCGACCTGCGCCAGGTGGTGTCCGGCATTTACATCGTCGAGGACATGGCCCGCATGGGCGCCCTGTCGGTCCATATCGCGAACATCGCGCGACGCCGCCACCCGAACACCGCCGTCCCGGAGCCGATCGAAGGCTACTTCCGCGAGATGGCCACCGTCGCCGACAAGATGACGCACGACACCCGTCAGGTCCTCATCGACTACGACGTCGCCCGCGCCCTGAAGATCAACGACGACGATGACGCCATCGACGACATCCACAGCCACCTCTTCACCCTCACCACCGCCGAGGACTGGCCGCACACGCCGGCCGAGACCGTGGACGTCACCCTGCTGAGCCGCTACTACGAGCGGTACGCCGACCACGCCGTGGCCGTCGCCGCCCGCGTCGTCTACCTGGCCACGGGCTACAAGCAGGACGACTACCTCGCCGAGCTGGACACCGAGGAGCGCCGCGCGTCCATCACGAAGCGCCTCAACGACCTGGAGCGCCACTTCAACACCTAAACCGGCCGCTCCCCCGCACGGCCCCGGCCACCGCGGGAACCGGTGACCCGCCATCCACGCCCGGATGGCGGGTTTTTCGTTCGCCGGGGTCGGCGGGGTGCGGGCCTTCGGGTGCCCCGTGGTGCCCCGCGGAGACTCGCGGCGATTCGCTGGCCGTGCGGACGCCAAAGGCCACGGCCCCTCCCCACCGTGTGGCGGGGAGGG
>DUOR01000313.1 GCA_012838715.1 Actinomycetales bacterium | reverse complement strand
GGTGGGCGGGGCGTTTTCTTTTCCGGCCATCTTCTCGCTTGCCGACGGGGGCCGCCCCGGCAACCGCCCGGGATGCGGCTGACGGCCGCCACGGCAACCGCCCGGGATGCGGATGCGGCCGCCCCGGCAACCGCCCGGGATGCGGCGGCCGGGCGCCGCCTACACCAACGCGACCAGCAGAATCTGCGCGAGGATGATTTTGGCGATCATCGCCATCGGGTACACGGTGGTGTAGCCCATGGCGGGGAGCTCGTTCTTCGCCTGGTCGTTGATGTACGTCAGGACGGCGGGGTGCGTCTGCAGGCCGGCGAGGATGCCGGCGGTCTGGCCGAAGGGGATCTTCAGGACCTTGTGGCCGATGATCAGCGTCAGCAGGGCGGAGCTCAGCGCGATGATGGCGGCCAGGCCGAGGACCATCAGCGACGACGGGTCCTCGAGGGCCTCCTTGAAGCCGGCGCCGGCGGTGGTGCCGATGCCCGCCAGGAACAGCGCCAGGCCAATCTGGCGGAACGCCAAGTTCGCGGAGTAGGGGATGGGCCACACCAGCGGGCCCGTGCGCCCCAGCGCACCGAGCACCAGCGCAACCACCAGCGGGCCACCCGCCGAACCCAGGGTCAGCGTCACGCCGCCGGGAATCGGGATGGGGATCATGCCGACGAGGAGGCCCAGCAGCAGGCCGAGCACCATGGGCAGGAGGTTGACGTCGGAAAGCTTCTTGTAGGAGTCGCCGAAGAACTTCGTCGCGGTGTCGATCTGATCCGGCGCGGCCACGACGCGGACGCGGTCGCCGAGCTCCAGCTTCATCTCGGGCGAGGCGATCATGTCCAGGTCGCCACGGCGGATGCGCGTGATGAGCATGCCGTCCATCTTCTCGTGCAGCTCCGACAGCGGAACGCCGACGACGCTCGTCGACGACACGAAGATGCGGCGGAAGTCGAGGCGGCCGTCCTGGGTGGGATCACCCTCCAGCAGCTCGCCGATGTGCCCCTCGGCGGCGGCGATGTCCTCCTCCGTGCCGACGACGGAGACGACGTCGCCGACGTCGACCGTGTCGCCTTCCGCGGCGATGAACAGGCGGCCCTTGTACTCGATGCGGGCGACGATGATGTCCAGGCCGAACACGACCGGCATGTCGGTGACGGACGGCAGGCCCGCCTTGGTCACCTTCACGCGGCGGGTGTGCAGCGGCAGCGCGGCGACGCCGGCGGCCAGCGCCTCCTGCTCGTGGTTGACGCGGAACACCTTCGCCATGATGGCGATGGACGCGATGACGCCGAGAACGCCAATCGGGTACGCCAGCGAGTAGCCGATGACCGGCATCTCCAGCTTGGACTGCAGCTCCGCGTCGTCGCTGATGACCGTCGGCAACGCGTCGACGACGGCCGCCATGGCGGGGGTATTGGTCAGCGCGCCGGTGAACGTGCCCGCGCCCTCGACGTTGTCGATGGGGAACAGCATGATCAGCGCCAGCGCCTCGATGGCGACGATCACCAGAATCGCCAGGCCGAACAGGTTGTGGCGGATGCCCGTCGACCTCAGGGACGCGAAGAACTCCGGCCCCGATTCCAGGCCGATCGTGTACACGAACAGCGCGAGGCCGACGATGTAGATGAGCGGCGGAATCTGGATGTCCGGTTCGACGGTGGCCAGGCCGAGGCCCACGAACAGGACTGCGGCGACCCCCAGCTTGAAGCCGAACACCCGGATCTGACCCAACGCCAAGCCCACGCCCATGATGACGAGCAAGGCCAGAAGCTGATTTTCAACGAGTATTTGCACGGCGTCATCGTTGCACATGACCGCGATTAACTCCCGTTAAGTGAGCCGCCCCACCTAACCCCGCCGGTGCACGCGAGGAGGGCGCGGGCCGCCCTTCCTCGGCTTGCCGACGCTGCCCCGCCCGCGATCGGCGACGCCGCCCGGCCATCGCTC
>DUOR01000312.1 GCA_012838715.1 Actinomycetales bacterium | reverse complement strand
GGCGCGGAAAGCCGCGCGGACTGCGCTACACGGCGGCGACGACGGCGGCGAGCTCGCCGGCGATGCGGCGGGCGGTTTCGGCGTCGGCGGCCTCGACCATCACGCGGAACAGTTCCTCGGTGCCGGAGGCGCGCAGCAGCACGCGGCCGGACTCGCCGAGCTCCTCCTCGGCGCGGGCGATGGCGGCCTGCACCTTCTCGTCGCCGGAGATGGCGCCCTTGTCGGCCACCGGCACGTTGATCAGGGTCTGTGGCAGCACCTTCATCACGGACGCCAGCTCGGCCAGCGGCTTGCCGGTGCGGGCCATGCGGGACATCAGGTACAGGCCGGTGAGGGTGCCGTCGCCGGTGGTGGCGTAATCGGGGATGACCACGTGGCCGGACTGCTCGCCGCCGAGGGAGTAGCCGCCGGCGCCGAGGTCGGCGAGGACGTAGCGGTCGCCGACCTTGGTGGTGCGCATCTCGATGCCGTTTTCCTTCATGGCCAGCTTCAAGCCCAGGTTCGACATGACGGTGGCCACCAGGGTGTTGTGGTGCAGCAGGCCGTCTTCCTTCATGGCCACGGCCAGCACCGCCATGATCTGGTCGCCGTCGATGATGTTGCCCTCGGAGTCGACGGCCAGGCAGCGGTCGGCGTCGCCGTCGTGGGCGAGGCCCAGGTCGGCGCCGTGCTCGGTGACGGCCTTCTGCAGCACGTCGATGTGCGTGGAGCCGCAGTTGTCGTTGATGTTGTAGGCGTTGGGGGTGTTGTGGATGGCCACGACGTCCGCGCCGGCCGCCGCGTACGCCATCGGGGCGGCGGTGGAGGCGGCGCCGTTGGCGCAGTCGACGACGACGCGAAGGCCGTCGAGCTTCGTCGGCACGGCCTTCGCCAGGTGGAAGAGGTAGCGGTCCAGCCCGTCGGGCGCTTCCTCGATGATGCGGCCGACGCCGGTGCCGGTCGGGCCGGTGTCCTCCAGGCCGTCGAGCGCGTGCTCGATTTCCTTCTCCACCGCGTCGTCGAGCTTGGTGCCGCCGGCGGCGAAGAACTTGATGCCGTTGTCGGGCATCGGGTTGTGGGAGGCGGAGATCATCACGCCGATGTCGGCGCCGTAATCGTCGGTGAGGTACGCGACGGCCGGGGTCGGCAGCACGCCCACGCGCAGCACGTCGACGCCCTTGGAGGCGAGGCCGGCGGACAGCGCGGCGGCGAGCATCTCGCCGGAGACGCGCGGGTCGCGGCCGACGATGGCCAGCGGGCGGCGGCGCGAGGGGTTGGATCCCCGGGTCAGCACCGTTGCCGCGGCGGCCCCCAACTTCATCGCCATGGGGGCGGTGAGCGCCTGGTTCGCCAGGCCGCGAACGCCATCGGTGCCGAAAAGACGGGCCATGTCGGATACAACTCCTGGTGGGGTCGGTTGCGGTGGGACCGGTCGGGCCGCTCGGACGGGCGGGGCGGCCACGGGTATCCCAGCATTGTGCCACCGAGGCCCCCCGTGGGCAGAAGTTGCCCCGCCGTCCGCGGCCGCGCGCCACCCCCAACCGTGCGCCCAATCGCTTTCCGACGGGCCGGTCGGGCCTTCCGTCGGCAAGCGCGGCGGGAAATGGCGGCGACGGTGCCGTGCGGGCCTTCCGTCGGCAAGCGGCCGGCGCCGGGCGGCGTCAGACGCCGCAGACGCCGGGCACGGTCTTGTCGTCGTCGACCCACTGGGTCAGGGCGTCTCGGATGGCGTCGGAGTAGGCGACGGCGCCGGGCGGCGTCGGGTGGACGAGGTCGGCGCGGAGCTTACCCCAGTCGTCGCGGGCGGCGCGGCACCAGTCGGCGACGTAGACGTTGTCGTGTTCCCCGGCGGCGGCGAGGATTTCGGCCTCCGCCTCCGGCATGTACCACCGGTCCCCGTAGGGCAGGACCATGATGATGACGCGGTCCTCGCCGAGGGCGTCGATGATCTCGTCCATCAGCCCGTCGTAGGCGCCGGTGGACGGCCCGTTGGTGCCGAAGCCGAGGACCACGAACTGGTCGAGGGTGCCGGCGGACTCCATCGCGGCGATGATGCCGGGGACGTCCTGGTAGTGGCGGGAGACGCCGCCGTCGACGTAGATGCCGGGGAACTCGGTGTTCAGGGCGTCGGCGCTGGCGAGCATCACGGAGTCGCCGATGGCGGTGATGCGGTCGCCGGCGGGCATTTCGCGGTCGGGGTCCTCGACGATGGCCGCGGCCTGTTCGGCCTCGCCGGCGCGGGCTGCCATGGCGGTGAGGTCGCGTTCCAGGGAGTTCTGGGCGGGCGAGGTGCCGATGGCGATGCCCGCGGTCAGCAGCACCGCCACCGTGGCGACGGGCACGGCGACCTTGCCGGGCTTCGGCAGTTCGCGGACGTCGGCGAGGATGCGGCCGTAACCGCGGCGGCGGATGGGCGTCTCAATCCACTTGTAGGACCAGCTGGACAGCGGCAGCGATATGGCCAGCGACACCAGGCCGGCGGTCATCGACCACCAGCGGGTCTCGGAACGCTGGAGAACCTCGGAGACCAGCACCATCACCGGCCAGTGCCACAGGTACAGGCTGAAGGAGCGTTCGCCGAGCCAGCGCATCGGCGCGGTTCGGAAGATGACCGACGCGGGGCCGTGCTCGCGCACCACCGACGCCAGCACCAGCGCCGACAGGATCGACGCGGTGAGCAGGCCGCCGCGGTAGGTGATGGGCGCGGTGTCGGCGAGGAAGAGGAACAGGACGATGAGGCCGCCCAGCGCCGCCGCGCCGATGGTGGCGGTGGCGCGGTCGCCGCGCAGCGGGCCGAGCCACGCGGGCCACGAGTCCCGGGTGCGGGGGTTCGGGTTGGTCATCCACAGCGCCAGCGTCGCGCCGAGCAGCAGGCCGAAGGCGTGGGTGTCGGTGCCGTAGTAGACGCGGGTCGGGTCGGCCTCCGGGTCGTGCAGCACCACCATCCAGGCGAAGGAGGCCAGTGCGCCCGCCGCGGTCAGCCACTTCATTTTCTGCGTGCCGACGCGCAGGGCGACGATCCCGACGAAGATCAGCGGGAACAGGACGTAGAACTGCTCCTCCACGGCCAGGGACCAGAAGTGGGCGAAGAGTTGGACGCCGGAGTCCGCGAAGTAGCTTTGGCTGCCCGCGATCTGCGTCCAGTTGTTGACGAAGAACAGGGTGCCCAGGAACTGCGCCCCCAACCCGACCGCCGCGTCACCGCCGACGATGCCGGCGATCGCGGTGCCGATGACCAGCACGAACAACGCGGCCGGCAGGATGCGGCGGGCGCGGCGCACCCAGAAGTCCTTCAGGTCGATGCGCCCGTTCGCCCCGTACTCGCGCACCAGCAGCGAGGTGATGAGGAAACCGGAGAGCACGAAGAACACGTCCACGCCCAGGTAACCGCCCGGCAGGACGTCCCCGAAGAAGTGGTAGATGACCACGGCCAGCACCGCCAGGCCACGCAGCCCGTCGATGCCCGGCACCCGGCGCAGACCCGCACGGGCCTTCTTCCGGGCGGGCGCGGGTTCGGTGGCCGTCGCGACGGGCGCGGGCTCGGGCGCGACGGTTTCGCTGCGCTCGACGGGTTCGGCGACCTCAACTCCGGCGACCTCGACTTCAGCCGCCCCGACGTGCGAAGAGGCTTCCTCGGCTTCGGTGCGCGCGGCCAGTTCGGCGAGCTCGTCCATTTCGTCGAGCCGGGCAAGTTCTGCCTCGATCTCGGCGATGCGGAGGTCGTCGACGATCAGCCGGTCCTCGACTTCGGTCAGCTTTCGCACGAGCTCCGGGCGCCGTGCCTTCAGTTGCTCGAGTTCCTCGGTCAGCGGTCGCCGGCGGTCGGCGGGCCCGTTCGGAGGGGTGGTGGTCATTCGTCGCCTGATTTCTTCGTGGTCACCGCGGTGCCCGGGCCGCTCCCGGGTGTCGTGCGGGTCGTGTGCTGCCGCGCGCGGGTCGTCCCCCGCGCGCCCATGGGGCGATAACTTAGCACCGGTGAAGGAAAGCCCGAAGTCGCCCCGAACTGCGCAAACCAGTTGCGGATATCCTTGAACGACAATCCACCTGGTAGCGGCCGCGCGCCCCACCGTCCCGCGCCGGGCCCCATACCCCCGGCCGTACCCCATACCCTCGTTCACCCTCCCCCACCCCGAGAGGCCACCGAATGCATCCCGCCGATTCCCACAGCCTGATCAAGGTCCGCGGCGCCCGCGCCAACAATCTCCGCGACGTCAGCCTCGATCTGCCGAAGCGCCGGCTCACCGTTTTCACCGGGGTGTCGGGGTCGGGCAAGTCGTCGTTGGTGTTCGGCACCATCGCGGCGGAGTCGCAGCGCCTGATCAACGAGACCTACCCCTCGTTCGTCCAGGGTTTCATGCCCACCCCCGCCCGCCCGGATGTGGATCTGCTGGAGGGCCTGACCACCGCCATCGTCGTCGACCAGGAGCCGATGGGCGCGAACCCCCGGTCCACCGTCGGCACCGCCACGGACGTGGGCGCCCTGCTCCGCATTCTTTTCTCGCGGGTCGGCGAACCGCGCATTGGCCCGCCGAACGCGTTCTCCTTCAACGTCGCGTCGGCAAGCGGGGCGGGTGCGGTGACCAAGGCGGACGGGACGAAGGAGCGGCGGGAGTTCGCCGTCCTCGGCGGGCAGTGCGTGACGTGCGAGGGGCGCGGTTCCGTCACCGACTTCGACCTCACCGCGCTTTACGACGCGTCGAAGTCCCTCAACGACGGCGCCCTCCTCGTCCCCGGTTACTCGATGGACGGCTGGTACGGCCGGATTTTCGCGGCGTCGGGCTTCTTCGACATGGACAGGAAGCTCGGCGATTTCACGGAGACCGAGCTGCATGACCTGCTGTACCGCGAGCCGACGAAGGTGAAGGCCGACGGGATCAACGTGACGTACGAGGGCGTCATCGGCAAAATCCGCGGCTCGATGCTGAGCAAGGACGTCGAGGCGATGCAGCCGCACATCCGCGCGTTCGTCGAGCGGGCCGTGGTGTTCAAGACCTGCCCCGATTGCGGCGGCACCCGCCTGAACGACACCGCCCGGTCGGTGCGCGTCGGCGGCAAGGGCATCCATGAGCTGTCGGCGATGCAGATTTCGGATCTCGCCGACTGGATGCGGGAGTATTCGGATTCCCCGGAGGTGGCGTCG
Source organism: Actinomycetales bacterium (assembly GCA_012838715.1). GTDB lineage: Bacteria > Actinomycetota > Actinomycetes > Mycobacteriales > Mycobacteriaceae > Corynebacterium. The sequence goes on along the minus strand of DUOR01000312.1, from coordinate 1,716 downwards.
GGCCGGGAGGGCACGATGGCGCCACTGCTGAAGACGCTGGTGGAGACCCTGGATTCCTTCGCCGGCATCGGGCTCGGGTACCTGTCGCTGAACCGGGCGACCGGCACGCTGTCCGGCGGTGAGGCGCAGCGCGTGAAGATGGTCCGGCACCTCGGATCGGCCCTGACCGACGTCACCTACGTCTTCGACGAGCCGACCATCGGCCTGCACCCCCACGACGTCACCCGCATGAACGCCCTGCTGGAGCAGCTGCGCGACAAGGGCAACACGGTGCTGGTGGTCGAGCATGAGCCGGAGACCATCGCCATCGCCGACCATGTCGTCGACATCGGCCCGGCGGCGGGCTCCGGCGGCGGCGAGGTCTGCTACCAGGGCGACCTGGCGGGGCTGCGGTCCTCGGGGACGTTGACCGGCCGGCACCTGGACCACCGCGCCGAACTGAAGGCGGAGACGGATATCCGGCGGGCGACGGGGCACGTGGAAATCCGCGGAGCCTCCACACACAACCTCCGCGACGTCGACGTCGACGTGCCGCTGGGCGTCCTCGCCGTGGTCACCGGCGTCGCCGGCTCCGGCAAGAGCTCCCTCATCCACGGTGAACTGCTGGGTGGCGGCGCGTCGGCGGGGTCGTCCAGTGGCGCGTCGGCAAGCACGGCAGGCGCGGGCGCACCGGCCGAGCCCATCTACGTCGACCAGTCGCCCATCAAGGGTTCGCGGCGGTCGAACGTGGCGACGTACACCGGGCTGCTCGACCCCATCCGCAAGGCGTTCGCGAAGGCCAACGGCGTCAAACCAGGCCTGTTCAGCGCCAACTCCGACGGCGCCTGCCCAACCTGCAAGGGCGCGGGCCAGATTTTCCCGGAGATGAGCTTCCGCGGCGGCACCGCCATGCCCTGCGAGGACTGCGAGGGCCGTGGCTTCCAGCCCTCCGTCCTGGAGCACACCCTCGGCGGCCGCAACATCGCCGACGTGCTCGCGATGACCGTCGCCGAGGCCACCGTCTTCTTCGCCGAAGGGGAGGCGCGCATCCCCGCCGCGTCGAAGATTCTGGCCACGCTTGCCGACGTCGGACTGCCGTACATCTCGCTCGGCCGCCAACTTCCGACCCTGTCCGGCGGTGAGCGCCAGCGCCTGAAGTTGGCGACGCACCTGAAGGGCCGCAAGGGCGGCGCCGGCGAACTGTTCGTCCTGGACGAACCGACGACCGGCCTGCACCTCGCGGACGTGGACAACCTGCTGGCGCTGCTCGACCGGCTCGTCGACGCGGGCGCTTCGGTGATCGTCGTCGAACATGACCAGGCGGTGATGGCGCACGCGGACTGGATCATCGACATGGGCCCCGGGGCGGGCCACGACGGCGGCCGCGTCGTGTTCGAGGGAACGCCCCGCGACCTGGTCGCCGCCGCGGCGTCCGACGGCGCCGCGGGCTCCGGGGATTCCGAGGGCGCCGCGGGCTCCATCACTGGCCGTCACCTGGCCGCGTACGTCGGGGCCATCCCCGCGGACTAGCGATCCCATCGCGTCCATCACCGGCCGGTACCTGGCCGTGTACGTCGGGGCCATCCCCGCGGGTTAGCCGGCCCATCGCGCCCCATCGAGCACTGCCCCGGCCCACTCCTGCCCCGCCGCTTCACTAAAACTCGGGATCAATAACTCGGGATCAGTCGAAATCGGCGCCCTCAAACTCGGGATCAGTACTGATCCCGAGTTATTGAT
>DUOR01000311.1 GCA_012838715.1 Actinomycetales bacterium | reverse complement strand
GGTTCGGGGCCCGCCCCTTTTCGCGTGTACCATCTCCGATAGTCGATGACCGCCCCCGGCGGCGCCCACCAGGAGCCCACGGGCCGGCCATCACGACCCGCGCCAGACGCACAGATACCGCGATGAAAGAAGGGCCGATGACCGACACCACCCCCGCCACGGACTCCAACCGTTCCGGCTTCCGCCGGGTCATGCTGAAGCTGGGCGGTGAGATGTTCGGCGGAGGCGCCGTCGGCGTGGACCCCAACGTCGTGGAGAACGTGGCCCGCCAGATCGCCGAGGTCGCCCGCTCCGGCGTCGAGGTGTGCGTCGTCATCGGCGGCGGCAACTTCTTCCGCGGCGCCCAGCTGCAGCAGCGGGGCATGGACCGCGCCCGCTCCGACTACATGGGCATGCTCGGCACCGTCATGAACTGCCTGGCCCTCCAGGACTTCCTCGAGCAGCAGGGCGTCGAGACCCGCGTCCAGACCGCCATCCAGATGACCCAGGTCGCCGAGCCGTACCTGCCGCTGCGCGCCAAGCGCCACCTGGAGAAGGGCCGCGTCGTCATCTTCGGCGCCGGCATGGGCATGCCGTACTTCTCCACCGACACCACGGCCGCGCAGCGCGCCCTCGAAATCGGCTGCGAGGTCCTCCTCATGGCCAAGGCCGTCGACGGCGTGTACTCCGCCGACCCGCGCGAGGTCGCCGACGCCGAGCTTTTCGACGAAATCAGCCACCGCGAGGTCATCGAGCGGGAGCTCCGCGTGGCGGACGCGACCGCGTTCTCGCTGTGCATGGACAACGACATGCCGATCCTGGTGTTCAATCTGCTCACCGAGGGCAACATCGCGCGCGCCGTCGCCGGTGAGCGCATCGGCACCCTCGTCCACAGCTGATAGATTAAAAGGCCGTAAGACCGGTTAACCGAATGTGAAGAGGCGACGATGATCGACGAAGTTCTGCTTGACGCGGAAGAGAAGATGACCAACTCGGTGGAGCACTGCCGCGAGGAGCTCACCACCATCCGCACGGGCCGAGCGAACCCGGCGATGTTCAACGGCGTCATCGCCGAGTACTACGGCACCCCGACGCCGATCACCCAGATGGCCACCATCTCGGTCCCGGAGCCGCGCATGCTCATCATCAAGCCGTACGAGCCGTCGGTCATGAACGACATCGAGAACGCCATCCGCAACTCGGATCTGGGCGTCAACCCGACCAACGACGGCCACGTCCTGCGCGTCACCGTGCCGCAGCTGACGGAGGAGCGCCGCCGCGAAATGGTGAAGATGGCGAAGGGCAAGGGCGAGGACTCCAAGATCGCCGTGCGCAACATCCGCCGCAAGGGCATGGAGCAGCTGAAGAAGATCCAGAAGGACGGCGACGCCGGCGAGGACGAGGTGCAGACCGCCGAGAAGGAGCTCGACGGCGTCACCCGCAAGTACGTCGAGCAGATCGACGACCTCGTCGAGCGCAAGGAAGCGGAGCTGATGGAGGTTTAGCCTCCCGGACGCACCTTTTCCCATCACCATCCCGATTCCGCCGCGCGGGCCCGGCCCGTGCGGCGACAGCCATGAAAAGACGGAGTTGACGTGACCTCGCCGAAATCAGAGCGCCTCACCGACGAGCTCCGCTTCCCCAAGCCCCGCAACTCCGCCGGCCGGGACGTGCCCGTCGCCATCGGCGTCGGCCTCGGTCTCGGCGCGCTCGTCATCATCGCACTGATCGTCGGCCCCCTGGCCTGGTACATCCTGCTGGCCGTGGCCGGCGGGCTGGCCCAGTGGGAGGTCGGGGAGCGGCTGCGCGAGTCGGACTGGCAGCTGCCCCGGCCCGTGATGATCGTCGGCGGCCAGGCGATGATCTGGTCGTCCTGGCCGTGGGGCACCCACGGCGTGGTCACCGTGCTGCTGTCCACGTTCCTCGTGCTGCTGGTCACCCGGCTGTTCCTGCACGGCACCGTGGAAGGTGCCCGCAACTGGCTCCGCGACGTCGGCGTCGGCGTGTTCCAGCTGCTGTGGATCCCGTTCCTCATGTCGCTGGCCGCCATGCTCATCCGCATGGACACCCCGGGCGGCGTCGCCGCGCCGTGGGTCATCATCACGTTCATGCTGTGCGTCGTGGCCAACGACGTCGGCGGCTACATCGCGGGCGTGTTCTTCGGCAAGCACCCGATGGCGCCGGTGGTCAGCCCGAAGAAGTCCTGGGAAGGGTTCGCGGGCTCCATCATCCTGGGCGTGGCCGTCGGCGTCGCCTCAGTGATTTTCCTGCTCGACGGGCCCTGGTGGTTCGGCGTCGCCCTCGGCGTGACGCTGTGCGTCGCCGCCACGATGGGCGACCTCGTCGAATCGCAGTTCAAGCGCGACCTCGGCATCAAGGACATGTCCACGCTGCTGCCGGGCCACGGCGGCCTCATGGACCGCCTCGACGGCATGCTCCCCGCGGCCGGAATGACCTGGGCCCTCATCAGCCTCCTGGGACTGTAGGAACGGGCCCGGCGGCGGGGTAGCACCCCGTCGGAAAGCGCGCGCGGTCAGGGCCGGCGGCGCATCTCCACCATCTTCCAGATGGCGGCGCAGGCCATGATCAGCCCGCCGATGATCGACGCGAGCAGCAGTCCCACGCCCAGCGGGAAGTTCCACGTCCAGCCGAACAGGTGCAGCTCGACGGACTGCTGGTTCTGCATGATGAACACCAGCAGCAGAATCAGCAGCAGCGCGCCGACGATCAGCGCCACCCACGTGCTCGACGCGGCGCCGCCGCGGCGCGGGGCGGGCTCGGTGTCGCGGGCCGTGTCCCGGGCATTGTCGCGGTCGCGGCGGTTCT
>DUOR01000310.1 GCA_012838715.1 Actinomycetales bacterium | reverse complement strand
TGCGTCGGCATGAACCTGCCGCCGCCCCCGACCACCGAAACCATCCGACCCCGGAGGCCCCATGTTCCTGGCCTGGCGCGAAATGCTCTTCGCGCGCACCCGATTCCTGCTGATGGGCCTGGTGCTGGCCCTGATGTCCATCCTCATCGTGATCATTTCCGGCCTCACCGCCGGCCTGGTCAACGATGGCGTGTCCGGCCTGAAGGCCATGGACGCCGAGACCATCGCGTTCGAGGAGGGCACCAAGTCCGACTCCGCGTTCACGCGTTCCATCGTCGACCTGGGCAAGGTCGACGAGGTCGCCGCCGCCGACGGCGTGGCCGAGGCGACGCCGATGGGCCTGACCATCGTCAACGCGAAGAACCAGGACGGCGTCCCCGTCGACCTGACCCTCGTCGGCGTCGAGCCCGATTCCTTCCTGGCGCCCGGCTCCGAGGCTGCGGGCGACGAGGTCGACGGCGAAACGCTGCCCGCGATGGCCGACCCGGCCGAGCGCGGCGACGAGCCGACCGCCACCCCGCGGGAGATCGTCGTCTCCGAGCCGCTGCGCGACGAGGGCCTGGACATCGGCGACGTCGTCACCATCGAGCGCCTGGAAACCCCGCTGACCATCGTCGGTTTCGCCGATGGCCAGCGCACCTTCGGCCACGTCGACATCGCCTACGCCCCGCTGGACGTGTGGCAGGAAATCCACGCCGGCGCCCGCGACGGCGAGGCCGCCCCGGAGGACGCGTACAACCAGGCCAGCGTGGTCGTGGCGAAGGGCGTCGACGGCGTCGTCCCCGACCTGGAGGCCCTGTCCGCCGCCACCGGCACCGACGCCCGCACGCTGGAGGAGGCCTTCGAGTCCTCGCCGGGCTACGGCCCCGAAATGATGACCCTGTCGATGATTTCGTGGTTCCTCTACATCATCGCCGCGCTGGTCACCGGCGCCTTCTTCCTGGTGTGGACCATCCAGCGTTCCGGCGACATCGCCGTGATGCGCGCGATGGGCGCCACCCGCGGCTTCCTGCTGCGCGACAGCCTCGGCCAGGCCGTGGTCATCCTCGTCCTGTCCATCGCGGTCGGCGTCGGCATCGCCCTGGCGATGGGCGCGGGCCTGGAGGCCTCGCCGATGCCGTACGTCACCGAACTCGGCCCCGTCGCCACCGGCGCCGCGCTGCTGTTCGTCTTCGGATTGATCGGCGCCGCCGTCGCCGTCTTCCGCGTCACCCGCACCGACCCGCTCACCGCACTGGGGGAGAACCGATGACCGACACCACGCCCACCAACGACCGCAACGCCGAGTCGACCGCGGCGGACCGCAACGCCCAGTCGACCGCGGCTGACCGCGCCGCCGCCCGCGCCCAGAACGGCCCGGCGCTCATCCTCGATGACGTCAGCGTCACCTACGGCGACGGCGATTCCTCCGTCCGCGCCCTCGACCACGTCAGCCTCACGGTGCAGCCGGGCGAGTTCGTGGCCATCGTCGGCCCGTCGGGTTCCGGCAAGTCGACGCTGCTGGCGGTCGCCGGCGCGCTGACCACCCCGGATTCCGGCACCGTCACCATCGGCAGCGAGACCCTGGGCGGCATGTCCGCGAGGGACCTGGCCCGGGTGCGCCGCGAGCACATCGGTTTCGTGTTCCAGTCCGGCAACCTGCCGCCGTCGCTGAAGGCCCGCGATCAGCTGGAGCTGGCCGCGCGTCTGCTCGGCCGTCGCGGCCGCAAGTCCAACGACGAGCTGCTCGAGGCCGTCGGCATGGGTCACCGCGCCAACCACCGTCCGGGGAAGCTGTCGGGCGGCGAGCGCCAGCGCATCGGCATCGCCCGCGCGCTGGTCGGCGGCCCGGACGTGCTTCTCGTCGATGAGCCGACCGCCGCACTGGACACGCGCCGTTCGCAGGAAATCGTCGCGTTGCTTGCCGACGAGTCGCGCTCCGAAGGCGTCGCCACCGTCATGGTCACCCACGACCTGAACGTGCTCGACCACTGCGACCGCGTCCTCGAGATGGCGGACGGCACCCTCACCCCGCGCTGACGCCCGGGATTCGGGTCCCGGGATCGGGGCCCGGCCGTCCCGCCGTCGGCGCCACCGGCCGCCCGCCGACCGGTGGTTTATCGACCAAAAGCTCCGTCGCGTCGGCAAGCGGTATGAACCCGCAGCCCAGGGGAGTACGGTGAGGGCAGGAGGCGGGCCCCGGCCCGCCAGGCACCGGGAACGGAACGGGAAAGGGGACGCCATGCCGAAGATCACCGGCCCGACCGTCGTGGAGCATCGGGCGGCGCAGCATCGTGCGCTTCTCGATGCGTCGACCCGGCTCATCAACGAGTCCGGCGGCAACGTGCCCACCCTCACCGAGGTGGCCGAAGCGATGGGGCTCGCCCGCTCCAGCGTGTACCTGTACGTCAAGTCCAGGAAGGACCTGATCGTGCAGCTGCTGCTGGACGTCATCCCCGCCTGGACCGGCGGCATCACCGAGGCGATGGACCGCGTCGGCGACGACCCGGTGGCCAAGCTGAAGGTCTACGTCGACGAGACGTACCGCCTGTTCATCGAGGGCGAGCACGGCCCCCTCATGGTCGCCGCCCAGCAAGTGCCGGAAGCCTTCATGGACCCGTCCGTGCAGGAGGCGCACAACCGGCTGAACCCGCTGCTGCACGCGCTTCTCGACGAAGTCGGCGGACCCGTCGCCGTGACCTCCCTGCGGCTCATCGACTCCGCCGTGCAGCGGGGCGCCGAACTGGTGCAGGCCGGCCGCGCCGACGAGGCGGAGGTGCGGGAGGCGCTGCACCGGATGGTCAACGGCGTGGTGTCCGACGGTGGCTGACGGCGCCGAGGGGGACGACGGGGCGGCCGCGTCGCCGGTGCGCTCGGACATCGGCCCGCCCGTCCTGCGGCCGGTGAAATCCCGGGCGATGCGGTGGCTGCTCAACGGCGTCGGCCTGGTGAGCCTGGGCCTCGGCGCCCTGGGCGCGGTGCTGCCGCTGCTGCCGACGACGCCGTTCCTGCTGCTGTCGGCCCTGTGCTTCGCGAAGGCGTCCGATCGGCTGCTCAACTACCTGCTCAACCACCGGGTCTTCGGCTCCTACCTGAACCAGTACTACTCCGGGCAGATGAGCCTGGCGTACAAGATCCAGACGCTCGCCGTCATGTGGATCGGCCTCATCGTGTCCGCGTGGCTGATCGGGAAGCCGTGGCCGTGGGCGATTTTCGCGGTCATCGGCACCGGCGTGAGCATCCACATCCTGACGCTGAAGCCGAAGACCCCGCCCGCGGAATGACGCCGATGGATTGACGCCCGCAGGCGACGCCCGCAGGCGACGCGCGCACAAGAAAGGCCCCGCCCGGCGGATGATGCCGGACGGGGCCGTCGGAAAGCGTGGCGGGGTGGGGGAGAACCCGCGCGGTCAGCGCACGGGCACGCCCGGGCCGAGCGGGATGCCGAGCAGGTACCAGACCACGAAGAACGCGAACCAGCCGACGAGCATGGCAATCGAGTACGGGATGGCCAGCGACATCAGCGTGCCCACGCCGGCGGGCTTGTGGTACTTCTGCAGGAACGTCAGCGCCAGGGCGAAGTACGGCGACATCGGCGTGATGATGTTCGTCGGCGAATCGCCGATGCGGAACAGCATCTGC
>DUOR01000309.1 GCA_012838715.1 Actinomycetales bacterium | reverse complement strand
GGAAACACTGCCTGATGGCACGTCTCATGGGCGTTGACCTCCCGCGCGACAAGCGCATGGAGATCGCGCTGACCTACATCTACGGCATCGGCCCCGCCCGTGCCGCCGAGCTGCTGGAGAAGACCGGCATCTCCCCGGACCTGCGCACCGACGACCTGTCGGACGAGCAGGTTTCGTCCCTGCGTGACGCCATCGAGTCTTCGTGGAAGGTCGAGGGTGACCTCCGCCGCGAGGTCCAGGCCGACATCCGCCGCAAGATCGAGATCGGCTCCTACCAGGGCCTGCGCCACCGTCGTGGCCTGCCCGTCCGTGGCCAGCGCACCAAGACCAACGCTCGCACCCGCAAGGGTCCGAAGAAGACGATCGCCGGGAAGAAGAAGTAAAACATGGCAGCTCAGAAGTCCGCCGCCGGCCGCCGCACTGGCCGCCGCGTGGCAAAGAAGAACGTGGCCCAGGGCCACGCCTACATCAAGTCCACCTTCAACAACACCATCGTGTCCATCACGGACCCGAAGGGTGCCGTCATTTCCTGGGCCTCCTCCGGCCACGTCGGGTTCAAGGGCTCCCGTAAGTCCACCCCGTTCGCCGCGCAGATGGCCGCCGAGAACGCCGCCCGCAAGGCGCAGGAGCACGGCATGAAGAAGGTCGACGTCTTCGTCAAGGGCCCGGGTTCGGGCCGCGAGACCGCCATCCGTTCCCTCCAGGCCGCCGGCCTCGAGGTCAGCTCGATCTCCGACGTGACGCCCCAGCCGCACAACGGCTGCCGTCCGCCGAAGCGTCGTCGCGTCTAAGACCAGGTAAAGGAGAGAACACAATGGCCCGTTACACCGGTCCCGCAACCCGCAAGTCCCGTCGCCTCCGCGTCGACCTCGTCGGCGGCGACATGTCCTTCGAGCGTCGCCCCTACCCGCCCGGGCAGGCCGGCCGCGCCCGCATCAAGGAGTCCGAGTACCTCCTCCAGCTGCAGGAGAAGCAGAAGGCCCGCTTCACCTACGGCGTCATGGAGAAGCAGTTCCGCCGCTACTACGCCGAGGCGAACCGTCGCCCCGGCAAGACCGGCGACAACCTCGTGATCCTGCTCGAGTCGCGCCTCGACAACGTCGTCTACCGCGCCGGCCTCGCGCGCACCCGCCGCCAGGCCCGCCAGCTGGTCTCCCACGGCCACTTCACCGTCAACGGCAAGAAGGTCAACGTGCCTTCCTTCCAGGTGACCCAGTACGACATCATCGACGTGCGCCCGAAGTCGCGCAAGATGATCTGGTTCGAGGACGCCCAGGAGACCCTGGTCGACGCCGTCGTCCCGGCCTGGCTCCAGGTCGTCCCCGAGACGCTGCGCATCCTCGTGCACCAGCTGCCCGAGCGCGCCCAGATCGACGTCCCGCTGCAGGAGCAGCTCATCGTCGAGTTCTACTCGAAGTAAGCCGAACGGCCGACCGTCGGAAAGCGGCGGCGGCCAACCGGTTTACCCGGGTAGGTCCGGGCACGCCCCGGACACCCTTCGCATCCCATTCCATACGGCGTCAAATAGCGGTCGCCACAAGGAGGATCCACCAGCATGCTCATCTCGCATCGCCCCAATCTGACCGAGGACTACATCGACGCCTCGCGCTCCCGGTTCGTCATCGAACCGCTGGAGCCGGGCTTCGGCTACACCCTCGGCAACTCGCTTCGTCGCACCCTGCTGTCGTCCATCCCGGGCGCGGCGGTCACCAGCATCCGCATTGACGGTGTGCTGCACGAGTTCACCACCATCCCCGGTGTCAAGGAAGACGTCTCCGACATCATCCTGAACATCAAGGGCCTGGTGCTGAGCTCGGACTTCGACGAGCCGGCCACCGTGTACCTGCGTCGCGAGGGTGGCGGAACCGTCACCGCCGCCGACGTCGAGTGCCCGGCCGGCGTGGAGATCCACAACCCGGATCACCACATCGCGACCCTCAACGATTCGGGTCGACTGGACATGGAGATGGTCGTCGAGCGTGGCCGCGGCTACGTTCCCGCCCAGCCGAACTCCGGCGGCGAGATCGGCCGCATCCCGGTCGACCAGATCTACTCCCCGGTTCTGAAGGTCAGCTACAAGGTCGAGGCCACCCGCGTCGAGCAGCGCACCGACTTCGACAAGCTGATCATCGACGTGGAGACCAAGAACTCCATGACCGCCCGCGACGCCATGGCGTCCGCCGGCAAGACCCTCGTGGAGCTCTTCGGCCTGGCCCGTGAGCTGAACGAGACCGCCGAGGGCATCGAGATCGGCCCGTCCCCGCAGCAGACGGAGGACATCGCCGCCTACTCCATGCCCATCGAGGACCTGGACTTCTCCATGCGCTCCTACAACTGCCTGAAGCGCGAGGAGATCCACACCGTCGGCGAGCTCGCCACCCGCACCGAGTCGGATCTGCTGGATATCCGCAACTTCGGCGACAAGTCCATCAACGAGGTGAAGGTCAAGCTCGCCGAGCTGGGCCTGTCGCTCAAGGATTCGCCGGACACCTTCGACCCTTCCTCCGTGGAGGGTTACAGCGCCGAGACCGGCGAATGGACCGAGGACGCGGAGGCCGGCTACGACGAGTAGCCCCTCACAGCGCACGCGACTTTAAAACCACGAGGAGAATCCCATGCCCAAGCCCAAGAAGGGCGCCCGTCTCGGCGGTTCCGCTTCCCACCAGAAGAAGATTCTGGCGAACCTGGCGAAGCAGCTGTTCGAGCACGGCCAGATCAAGACCACCGACACCAAGGCCAAGCTGCTCCGCCCGTACGCGGAGAAGCTGATCACCAAGGCCAAGGGCGGCACCGTCCACGATCGCCGCAACGCCGCGAAGCTGCTGAACGACAACTACGTCGTCCAGCACCTCTTCGACGAGCTCGCGCCGAAGTTCGCCAACCGCGACGGTGGTTACACCCGCATCATCAAGCTGGGTAACCGCAAGGGCGACAACGCCCCCATCTCCCTGATCCAGCTGATCACCGAGGAGACCGTCTCCGCCGAGGCGACCCGCGCCACCCGCGCCGCCGCCTCCAAGAAGGCCGAGGAGGCCAAGGCCGAGGACGCCGCCGACGACGCCGATGAGGCGCCCGAGGTTGAGGCCGACGAGGCCACCGACGCCGACGCCGAGGTCGAGGCCGAGCAGGCCGACGCCGAGGACACGGCCGAGGAGGCCGAGGAGAAGTAGGCCTTTCGGCCCGCTCATCTTCGGCGGCCCCGCACCCACCCGAGTTTCCGGGAGGGCGCGGGGCCGCTTTCTTTGTGGGGTGGGCCGGTGCGGGCCGTTGGTGCTTTTCGACGGCACCCGCTTCCTCCCGGCCCCGCATCATCGCTTTCCGACGGCGGTGGTTTGTGCCCGCGCCCCTCGGCGGGGATCATTGGGGCGTGCGTGACGATGATGTGGACACCCAGGCCCCGACCCCCGGCGAGACCGACCTCATTCGGCTTCGCCTCGACATCGCCTACGACGGAACCGATTTCCATGGTTGGGCGGCGCAGGGCGGGCAGGAGCTGCGGACGGTGCAGGGCGTCCTCGAGGATGCCCTGGGCAAGGTGCTGCGCGTGCCCTGCCGGCTGACGGTCGCCGGCCGCACCGACGCGGGCGTCCACGCGCTGGCGCAGGTCGCCCACGTCGATGTGCCGCGCGCGTCACTGGACACCCGTTCCATCGCGGGTGATCCCCGTCGGCTGGTGCGCCGCCTTGCCCGCCTGCTTCCCGACGACGTCAGCATCCGCGGTTGCGACGCCGCCCCGGACGGTTTCGATGCCCGGTTCTCCGCGTTGCGCCGCCATTACGTGTACCGGTTGACCACCGCGGACGCGGGGCCGTTGCCGCTGCGCGCCCGGGACACGGCGTCCTGGCCGAAGAAGCTGGACCTCGAACTGCTCCGGTCCTCGGCGGAGGTGCTGTTGGGGCTCCATGATTTCGCGGCGTTCTGCAAGCCGCGCCCGAATGCGACCACCATCCGTGACCTGCAGGCCTTCGAGTGGCGGGACATCTCCACGCCCGAGGAACCCGAACTGTACGAGGCCCGCGTGACCGCCGACGCGTTCTGCTGGTCCATGGTCCGTTCCCTGGTCGGCGGTTGCGTGGCCACCGCGGAGGGCCGCCGCGCGAAGGACTTCACGGAGGGGTTGCTCGACGAACGCGAGCGGTCGCCGCTGGTGCCGGTCGCCCCGGCGAAGGGCCTGGCGCTGGCGGGGGTCGATTACCCCGACGACGCTGACCTCGCGGCGCGCGCCGACGCCACCCGCGGCATCCGCGTCCTCCCCGGCGAGGAGCACCGCGCGGCGGGCAAGGGCTGCCCCGAGCGAAACCCCTATTTCGATGGCGTCGGGGACGGCGCAACCGGTGCCGTCGGTGATGGTGTCGGGGACGGCGTCGGTGATGGCGGCGTCGCCGCCGATCCGGAAGGCCCCGTCACCTAAGCTAAAGGGCCGAAGCCAGGGACCGTTTCGACGGTTTCCGTCGCCGACCCCCTACCCAGGAGGCGCATTACCTTGATTTGGCCGGTCCTCATTTTCGTGGCCCTGCTCGTCCTGCCCGGCGCCCTGCTGGGCTGGGTCGGTGGGCTGCGCGCGGGGTGGGCGCTCGCGTCGGGCCCCGCGGTGACCTTCGCCGTCGCCGGTCTGGCCGGGTGGCTGCTGGGGGCGGTCGATGTCGGGTACTCGCTCATCACGGCCGCGCTGGTGTGGCTGGCCCTCATTCTCGTGGCCCTCGTCTGGCGGAGGTTCGCCCCCGCCCGGGTGCCGGCCGCGCCGGCAGCCACTGCCGAGACCCCGGACTCCGCCGATGCGTCGGCCGCGGGCCGGGACGTGGGGGAGCGGCCGTCGGAAAGCGGGAACAGGAAGAACCGCGCACTGGTGGCGCTGCCGGCGATCGGTGGCGTGCTTGCGGCGTTCGTGTCGCTCGCATGGGCGGCCCTGTCGCGCATCGAACGCGTCCCGCACCAGCTGGAGTCCGTGCAGCAGTCGTGGGACGTGCACTGGCACGCGTCGGTGATCCGCTACATCCTCGACACGGGGATGGCGTCGTCGACGCGGATGGGTGAAATCCAGAACTACGAAACCCGGGAACCGATGTACTACCCGGCCGCATGGCACGGGCTGGGCGCGCTGTACGCGGACATTTCCGGGCAGAGCGTCGCCGCGACGGTGAACATCCTCGGGCTGGTCGCACCGGCGCTGCTGATTCCGCTGGGCGCCGCCGCGCTGGCGTGGCGCATCATCGACCGCGCCGACTGGACCTCGTCGATTGCCGCCGGGCTGGCCGCCGTACTGACGACCGCCGTGCCCGTGCTCATGCCCATCGGCGTGTACGTCGGCGCGTGGCCCTACCTGCTGGGCCTCGCGATGACCGGCATCGCCTTCGCCGTGCTGACCTCCGTGCCGCACGCGCCGGTCCGCATTTTCGGCGCGGCGCTGGTGCTCATCGGCCTGGGGCAGCTGCACCCGTCGGCGGTGCCGGCGACGCTGCTGATCGTCTTCGCCTGGTGGATCGCGGGCCGCGTGTGGCGCCCGGCCCGCCCGGAGCTCGGGGCGGTGCGCTCGCGGCTGCGGGACGTCGGCCTGCTGGCGGCCGCGGGCATCGCGGCGGCGGTGTTCCTCGTACCGCAGTGGCTGTCGGCGAGCTCGCAGGCGGAGGACATCCGCACCGAGACCGCCACCGTCGACGTCGACCGTTTCCACGCCTGGTACCGCGCGGTGAACATGCTCACCCGGCACGCCGAGGCGTTCGGCACCGTGTGGGCCGTGGTCATCCCCGGCCTGATTGGCCTGCTGCTCGTGCTGGTGCTGCTGCGCCGCCCGTGGCCGCTGCTGGCGTGGGCGCTGTCCGTGGTGTTCACCGCGCACGCGCTGAATCCGTTCGGCCTGCCCGGCACGGGGATCCTGGACCTGTACAACGACCTGCACTACGCCACCCCGCACCGCCTGATCCTGACCACCGCACTCCTGACCACCGCCGCCGGCGGCGCCGGCATCGCCCTGCTGCTCGGTTTGCCGGGGTACCTGCGCGCGCGGAAGGGCGCGGGATCTTCCGCCGCCACGCGTTCCCCGCTTGCCGACGACGCCCCCTCCGGTTCCGCCCGACCCGCCTCGTCCACCGTGCCCGAGGGCTCCGCGGCGCCGGCGTCGGGAAGCACGGCGAACGTGCCCGAGGGTTCCGCGCGGGCGGCGGCGGGAAGCACGGCGAACCGTACGGAGAAGGGTTCCACGCGGACGGCGGCGCGCGTGCCGGTGGTGCAGCTGCTCATCGCGGCGGCGCTCGTCGCCGGGTTCATCCCCTTCGCCGTGCACCGGATGGCGCCCGTCAACGACTTCACCTACCTCGACGTGCGCGACGGCCGCGTGATCAGCGAACGCGACCTCCGGGCCTTCGAATGGCTTGCGCAACAGCCGGAGGCGATGGAACACCGCGTGTTCACCAACCCCAACGAGGGCTCCGCATGGATGTACCCGCTGGAGGAGATCCCCACGGTGTTCCGCCACTTCGTGTGGCCCGACGCGGACCGGTACTCGGCGACGTCGATGGTGTACTGGCACGCCGACAAGATCGGCTGGGGCCAGCCCTGGCTCGACGAGTCGGCCAACGACGTCGACGTGGCCCTGCGCGACCTCGACGTGTCGTTCATTTACGTGTCGCCGCCGTACTTCTGGGAAGATCAGCGCATCAACCAGCGCTTCCTCGAAGGCATCTGGTGGGCACGCGGCCTGACGCCCGTGTACCGCGACGAGGAAGTGGTCATCTACGCGGTGAACTGGATGGTCGACGCCGAACGCATCGAGGAAATGCGCGCCCAATCCCCCGAGGACATGCCGCCGATGGTCACCCGCGGCGAAGCCGGCCTCGCCTCCCCGGGCGACGACGACTACGACGACCCCTACGCCCACCTCCCCGACTTCGACCTCCACGGCATCGGCCCCGAGGACCCGGTCCCGACGAACTAGGTGAGGTGGCGGGCGGTGCGCCGAATTTGGCGGCCGGTCGGCGCGACGAACCAGGCGGGTGGCGCCCGGTGGGGTGAGCGACGGCGCCTTTTGGGGTGCAGCTTCTCCGGTCGGCGCCCGCCTGCGTCCGATCCCCGGTTTCGCGGGGGCTGGTTTCGTGGATCTCGCGGAGGCTGCGGGGGCCTTAGTGCGTCTGGATACACCGATGCATTTTCGCGTCCGTAAACGTGCAGGTGGTCAGATCTGCTACTCGTCGCGGTGTATCCAGATGCACTAATGGCTGAAGCTGGCGATTCCGCGAGCACCATAAGGACTGCCTTTGGGGCGCGAGCGGGCGCTGGCAGGCACCGGCG
>DUOR01000308.1 GCA_012838715.1 Actinomycetales bacterium | reverse complement strand
TTCATGAACCGCGTCAAGAACAAGGAGCCGGGCGTCCGCCTGATGGGCTTCGGCCACCGCGTGTACAAGTCCTACGACCCGCGCGCCGCCATCGCCAAGAAGACCGCCCACGAGGTGCTGGCGCACCTCGGCGGCGACGAGCTGCTGGACCTGGCCATGAAGCTCGAGGAGATTGCCCTCGCCGACGACTACTTCGTGCAGCGCAAGCTCTACCCGAACGTCGACTTCTACACCGGCCTCATCTACCGCGCTATGGGCTTCCCGTCGGACTTCTTCACCGTCCTCTTCGCCATCGGCCGCCTGCCGGGCTGGATCGCCCACTTCAACGAGCAGGTCACCGACCCGGCCTCGAAGATCAACCGCCCGCGCCAGATCTACACCGGCGAGACCGAGCGCGACTTCGTGCCGCGCGACCAGCGCTAATCACCTCCGGCCCGCCCGCACGGCGGGTGGCCGGCACGTCGGAAAGCGCATTCGGTTTCCGACGGTGACGCGCACCTGAGCCGGGGTCCCGCCTTCCCATTGGGAGGCCGGACCCCGGCTTTTCGCGTGGCCCGCGCCCGCCCGTGCCGTCGGCGGTGGGCCGGTCATCCGTTATAGGATTGCCGGAAAGGGCGGATGTGCCGGAGCCCACAGTCCGGCGTCGGCCCCGACAACGTCGCCGGCCCCGGCCGGACCGATTCCGAAATACCCGATATCCGGAAACCACTTCCGAGGAGCAACCATGACGAAGCCCGAACTCGGCGCCAAGAGCGGCCCGGCCCCCACCGAACTGGTCATCAACGACATCACCGTCGGCGACGGCGCGGAGGCCACCCCCGGCGCCAAGGTCGAGGTCCACTACGTGGGCGTCGAGTACGAGACCGGCGACGAGTTCGATTCGTCGTGGAACCGCGGCCAGTCCATCGAGTTCCCGCTGAACGGCCTCATCGCCGGTTGGCAGGAGGGCATCCCGGGCATGAAGGTCGGCGGCCGCCGCGAGCTCATCTGCCCGCCGGAGATGGCGTACGGCCCCGCGGGCGCCGGTCACTTCCTGTCCGGCAAGACCCTCGTTTTCGTCATCGACCTGCTGGACGTCAAGTAGGCGGAAACGATTGGCGCGACCGTCCGCGGTATTTGGCGGATGGGGAGCGCGAAGGGCGGTGGCGCCGCCTACACGCCCAGGGCGAACTCCCGGTAGTGGGCGAAGCGCTGCTCGCGGCCGACGCGCTCGGGGTCGGTCTCCAGCGTCCACAGGGCGTGGGCGATGGCGCCGAGGACCCGGTCGATGAGCTCGGACTGGTTCTCCGGTTCGGCGACAATCTCGTCGATGACGCCGGACTCCAGCAGCGCCTCGGCGGACACGCCCTGGGCCTCCATCATCTCGGGGGCGTGGCTGGTGTCGCGGTGGATGATGGCCGAGGCGCCCTCCGGCGGCAGCGGCGACAGCCAGGCGTCGTGCATCGCCAGCGCGCGGTCGGCGGGCAGCAGCGCCAGCGCACCGCCACCGCAGCCCTGGCCGAGGATGACGGAGACGGTGGGGACGCGGACGTCGAGAAGCGCGGTGAGCGTGCGGGCGATCTCGCCGGCCATCGCGTTCTCCTCGGCTTGTCCGCTCAGCTCGGCGCCGGCGGTGTCGATGACGGTGACCACCGGGATCTGCAGGCTCTCCGCCAGGCGGATGGCGCGCTGGGCGAACCGGAGGGCGCCCGGGCCCATCGGATCCTCGCCGAGCGGCGGCTGCGCGTGGCGGTCCTGCGCCAGGAGGATGACCGGGCGGCCGACGATGCGGGCC
>DUOR01000307.1 GCA_012838715.1 Actinomycetales bacterium | reverse complement strand
CCCGCGGTGACCGCCCACCGCGACGACCGGTACCCGGACCGCGGGCCGGACGCCGCTCCGCACCGTCGGAAAGCGAACGCGCGCGAGGGGAGGCAGCGCACCCGCACCGGCTGCGCCATCTGGCTCATCATCGCGCTGGTGGCCACGTTGGGCATGGGCCTCGGCGCGTGGTGGCTGGGCTCCGGCCGCTACGGCGAGGTGCCGTCCATCACCGGCATGACCGAATCGCAGGCGCTGGCCACCGTCGGCGAAGCCGGATTCGACGCCAACCCCACCCGCCAGTACCACGACGTGGTGCCGGAGGCGCAGGTCATCGGCACCGAGCCGATTGCGGGGACGCGGGCCGTCAAAGGAGGTCCGGTCACCGTCCTGGTGAGCCTCGGCCGCCCCACCGTCCCCGCCTTCCCCGCCGACCGCTCCGCCTCCCGCTACACGACCATGCTCGACGAACGGACCCTCGTCGCCGAAACCGGTGACCCCGTCTACTCGGAGACCGTCCCCCGCGGCCAGCTGGTGATGGCGGAACCCGCGCCCGGGCAGGTCGTCAACACCGGCTCAACGGTGGTGCTGCGCCTGTCCCGCGGGCAGGCGCCCGTGCAGGTGCCGGACGTCGTGGGCCTCTCCCTCGACGACGCCCGCACCCTGCTGGAGGACACCGGCCTCACCGTCGCCGAAGTCCAGCGCGAATTCGACGGCGACACCGCCCCCGACGAGGTCCTCGCCGTCACCCCGGAGGCCGGCACCGGCCTCGCCCGCGGTTCCGACATCACGGTGACCGCCAACAACGGCATCGAGGTCCCCGACGTCTCCGGCCTCAGCGTCGACGAGGCCCGCGAGCGCCTGCGCGACGCCGGCCTGACCGTCGGCGACGTCACCGACGTCAGCGACTCCACCCGCCCCAACGGCCGCGTCGACCGCACCGAGCCCGCGTCCGGCGACGTGGTCGACCCGGACGACCCCCGCGTCGAGCTGAAGGTCTCCACCCGCGTCGACGTGCCCAACCTCCTGGGCTCCACCATCTCCGACGCCCGCCGCGCCGCGGAGGAGGCGGGCCTCGAGTTCGAGGTGTCCAACGACTCCTCCGATTCCGACCGCGTGATCACCCAGTCCCCGCGCCCCGGCGCCACCGCCGCCCGCGGCGACACCGTCACCGTCCGCGGCTTCTAGCGGCCGACATGAGTACCCCTCCCGGGCCGCGCACCCCCGACCCGACGTCGGTGGTGGCCCGCCGCCGCGCCGCGCTTTCCGACGACACCGGCCACCGCCCCCACCTGCGCCTCGACCCGGGCGCCGGCAACTGGCGCCGCCGCGTCCTCGAGGACAAGAACACCGCCGACGCGGCAATCGCGGAGACCTCCGGGCAGCTGGCGGAAACGATCGCCGGGTTGGACCGCCGCGACGGGGACCCCGGCCGCGTGATGGGCGATGGCGGGGTGGGTGGCCCGGTCGTCGGCAAGCTGACCTTGGTCGCGCTCATCGTGCTGCTCGTCGTCGTGGCGCCCCGGATGTTCGCGGGCGTGCTGGCGTGGACCTCCGGCGGCGCGTCGGTGCTGTTCCCGCTCGCCCTCGCCGGTTTCGGCGCGTACTTCATCGGCTCGCGCTGGTACGCGTCGAAGAAGGCGGAGCTGACGCAGGAGGGCGTCGAGGCGGCGCTGGCGGATCTGGAATCGGATGCCGCGCACCGGCTGCGGGGCGTCATCGAGGAGTGGTACCTGGTGGACGACACGAAGGGCATCGGCACCCTGCTCGAACGCGCCTACGCCGACGGACTCGACGCGGCAGCCGAACTCGGGCAGTCCCGGCGCAACGTCGTCGACGCCATCGACGGCGCCCTCGCCAACGGGCACGCCGCGCTGGAAGCGGTGGAGTCGGTGGAGACGGTGGAGACGGTGGAGACGGTGGGTTCCGGGGCCATCGGCCACGCCGAACGCCTGGCCCGCATCGACGCCGCCGACCGTGCCTACCTCCAGCTTCGCTTCTACCGCCGCGCCCTGGAGGCCCGGGACTGAGGACGACGGAGCGCGGGGACGACGGAGCGCGGGGACGACGGGGCCCAAGATCGACGAAGCCCCGCCCCCACCGTGCTTGGCGGGGCGGGGCTGCGCGTGAGTCGGTTGCGGCCGTGACGGCGGCCGCTTAGTTGCGGAGCATCTCCGCGACCAGGAAGGACAGCTCCAGCGACTGCTGGGTGTTCAGGCGCGGGTCGCACGCCGAGGCGTAGCGGCCCGGCAGGTCGACGTCCGAGATGTCCTGCGCGCCACCGAGGCACTCGGTGACGTCCTCGCCGGTCAGCTCGATGTGCAGGCCGCCCGGGTGGGAACCGATGGCGCGGTGCACCTCGAAGAAGCCCTGCACCTCGTCGACGATGCGGTCGAAGTGGCGGGTCTTGTAGCCGTTGGAGGCGCTGTAGGTGTTGCCGTGCATCGGGTCGCACTGCCAGATGACCTTGTGGCCGGTGGCCTCGACGGCCTCGACGATGGCCGGCAGCACCGTGCGGACCTTGTCGTTGCCCATGCGCGACGTCAGGGTCAGGCGGCCCGGCTGGAACAGCGGGTCCAGCTTCTCCACGTACGCGACGGCCTCCTCCGGGGTGGTGGTCGGGCCGATCTTCACGCCCACCGGGTTGCCGATGACGGCCGCCAGGTTGACGTGGAAATCCTCGAGGCCGCGGGTGCGCTCGCCGATCCACAGCTGGTGGGCGGAAAGGTTGTACAGCTTGTCGTCGCCCTGCTGATCGTGGGCCAGGCGCAGCATCGCGCGCTCGTAGTCGACGACCAGTGCCTCGTGCGAGCAGTAGATGTCGGCGGTCTGCAGGTTCGAGTCGGAGACGCCGCAGGCCTGCATGAAGCGCAGCGCGTGGTCGATCTCGCGGGCCAGATCCTCGTAGCGCGCGCCGGCCGGCGAGTTGGTGACGAACTCGCGGTTCCACTCGTGCAGGCGGTGCAGGTCGGCGGTGCCGGAACCGGTCAAAGCGCGCACCAGGTTCATGGCGGCCGACGCGTTGGCGTAGGCGCGGACCATGCGGGCCGGATCGTGGCGGCGGGCCTCCTCGTTGGCCTCCACGCCGTTGACCATGTCGCCGCGGTAGCTGAGCAGGCCCTCGGAATCGCGGTCCGCGGAACGCGGCTTCGCGTACTGGCCGGCGATGCGGGCCATCTTGACCACGGGCGTCGACGCACCGTAGGTCAGCACGACCGCCATCTGCAGCAGCGTCTTGATGTTCGCCCGGATGTGGGGCTCGGTGTTGGACTCGAAGGTCTCCGCGCAGTCACCGCCCTGCAGCAGGAAGGCGCGGCCCATGGCCACGTCGGCAAGCTCGCGCTGGAGCTTGCGCACCTCCGGGGCGACGACGATCGGCGGCACCGACTCGAGGATGCGGCGGACGTTCGCCGCCTGCTTCTCGTCCCAGGAAGGCTGCTGCAGCGCGGGGCGCGCCAAAGCGTCGTCGAGCTTCGACCGAATCGGCTCCGGCAGCGGAGGCAGATCGGGCAGTTCGTTCACGGGCAGATCAATGGTCCAACTCACGATGGATCATCGTAGCCGACCTGCCGGATTCCGCCCGAATGGGGCCGCCCCAAGGGACTCCGTCAGCGGGACTGCCGCAGCGGCATCCTGGCGGCGATGGCGCGGAAACGGACCAGGTTGTGGCGGGCGTCGGCCAGCGCGTCATGCCGCCCGTCGTCCTGGCGGGGCAGCTCCGGGCTGCCCGCCATCTCCCAGTACTGGCGCAACTCGCGGGTGTAGCGCGGCATCTTGCGCGGCAGCCGGGTCATGTCCCCCCACAGCTGCGCGAGCACCACATGGTCGTAGGCCCCCACCCACGCCCACAGCTCCGGCTCCCCGGTACCGGGCGCCAGGAGGAAATCCTGCAGGTCACGACGGATGGCGTCCCTGCTGCGCCACACCGGCGACGAGGGGTTGGGCAGCTGGTTCAGCACGTTCGCCCGCACCCACGGGCCCGCCTTGCGGGCATCGAACTCCGTGGACACCGCGTAGTACTCGCGGCCGTCCTCGGCGACGACACCGATGGAGACCAGATCGATCGTCCGGCCGTCCTCGATGAACTCGGTGTCGTAGAAATACCTCACGCGGGCAAGGATAGTCCGCGCCGGATCCGGCTACGCCAGCGGGCGCTCCAGCGGGCCGCCCGGCTCGGTGCCCTCCGGGTAACCGTCGCCGGCGGCCAGCGACTCCTTCACGTCGGCCGAGTAGGCGTCGACGTAGGTCTGGCCGGACAGCTTCTGCAGCGCCATCATCAGGTCGTCGGTCAGGGCGCGGGAGCAGGCGTACTCATCGCCCCGGTCGCGGTAGTCCTCCGGGTCCAGCGGGTCGCCGATGACGACGCCGACCTTGCGGGGCCGCGGAATCCACGAGCCGATCGGGTTGGCCTCGGCGGTGCCGAGCATGGCCACCGGGTAGATCTTCACGCCGGTCAGCAAGGCGACGCGGGCCAGGCCCGTCTTGCCCCGGTACAGGCGACCGTCGGCCGAGCGGGTGCCCTCCGGGTACATGCCCAGCACGTCACCTCGCTTCAGGACCTTCACCGCCGCGTCGA
Source organism: Actinomycetales bacterium (assembly GCA_012838715.1). GTDB lineage: Bacteria > Actinomycetota > Actinomycetes > Mycobacteriales > Mycobacteriaceae > Corynebacterium. The sequence continues at coordinate 647 of DUOR01000307.1, read as the reverse complement.
GGGCGTCCTGCGCGGCGTCGCCGGACTTGCGGTCGATGGGCACCTGGCCGGTGTTCTTGAAGAAGAAACGCTGGATGCGGCCGACGATGCCGGTGCCCGTGAAGTACTCCTTTTTCGCGAGGAAGGTGATCTGGCGCTTGAGCACCAGGGGGAAGAAGAACGAGTCCATCACCGCCAGGTGGTTCGACGCCATGATCGCGGCCCCCTGATCCGGGACCTTCTCCCCGCCCTTGTACGTGGGGCGGTTCCACACGCGCAGGAACGGGCCGATGAGGACGAACTTGAAAAACCGGTACCAGGGATTATTCACGAACGCTAACCTTACCCTCAGGATTGGCGCCGGCGAGGTCCGCGGCGCCGATTATTCCGGCGTCCGCCCCCAATCGGGCGACTTCGATGCGGGCGAGCGGCCGGTGGCCGGCTCCGGTGAGTTCCTCGGCGAAGACGGAGCGGGCGCGTTCGAGGTACTGGTCGGCGGCCTGCGCCACGCCGCCGCCGATGACGATGAGCTCCGGATCGAACACGTCGGCCACCAGCGCCAGGCTTCGGCCGAGCCAGTCGGCCACGTCGGCCACGGCCGCGCGGGCGAGGGGGTCGCCGGCCTGCGCCGCGTGCATCACGTCGATGCCGGTCGCCTTGCCGACGGT
>DUOR01000306.1 GCA_012838715.1 Actinomycetales bacterium | reverse complement strand
GTGCGCGGCCACAACGGGCACCCGCTCAACGAGCTCGCCGACCGCCTGGCCATGCACGAGCGCCGCTCCCGCCAGTGGAACCTGGACCGGGAGGTGGTGGCGGGGCAGCAGGAGCGCATTGCCGCCGACGCGCTGCCCGCCATCCGCGACTGGGTCGCCACGGCCGCGGGGCTCGAGCCGGTACGCGTCTACGACTCGGGCGTCGCGGTCATCCGGCGTCGCCTGGCCAGCGGCCTGCGCGACCTGGATCGCGAACTGGCCAGCATGGACGCCATGTTCACCCGCGCGCTCGGCTCCCGCGAGGACTGGGGCCTGGCGGTGTAGGCCGCGGAAACTGGGGCCTGGCGGTGTAGGTCGCGCGGGCGGGGCCTGGAGGTGCAGCCAATCGGGCGGAGGCCGGGGCCGGCTCCGCCTACCGGTCCTGCGGCACCTGGTCGACGAGGTCGTCGTCGCCGGGGATGTCGCCGGAGGGCCGCGGCGGGATGCGCCGGATCTGGTCGCGCGTCAGGCCGGGGCCGAACTGGCGCGGGGGCAGAATCACTTCGCGTCCGAGGCGCAGGGACTCCTCGATGGCGGCGAAGACGCGGACGTCGGCAAGCCCTTCCGCGCCGTCGGGTTCGGGGCGCACGCCGCTGCGGAGGCAGTCGATGAAGTACCGGGTTTCGCCGGCGAACTGGTCCACGGACTCGGCGACGTAATGCTCGCTGCGCAGGTCGGAGTCGAGGGTGAACTCGCGGGGCGGCTCGGGGGCGTAGCCGAACACGGAGTCGGAGGTGATGGTGCCCTTGGTGCCGGTGATGGCGAAGGCGTCGAGGTCGGCGGAGTTGTAGCTCAGCGTGTACTGGGCGACGCGGTTGCCGGGGAAACGCAGGGTGACGCCGACGACGTCGTGGAAGTTGAAGCCGCGTTCGCCGGAGACGGCGCCGGTGGCGTGGACGTGCGTGGGCTCGGCGCCGAAGAGATGGCGGACGAGATTGAGTGGGTAGGCGCCGAAGTCGGGCACGGGGCCGCCCCAGAACCCGGAGTGGCCGCGGTGGTTGGCCTCCTCGATGTCGTGGGTGAACGTCGAGGTGAAGGTGCGGGTTTCGCCGATGAACCCGCGGCGGACGCGGTCGACGAGCTCGACCATGAACGCGTCCTGATGCATTCGGTACGCGACCATGAGGGTCGCGCCGGACCGTTGCGCCGCGGCGATCATGGCCTCGCTGTCGGCGACGGAGGTGGCCATCGGCTTCTCCAGCAGCACGTGGATGCCGGCGTCGAGCGCGGGCTCGGTGAATTCGCGGTGGCGGAAGACCGGGGTGGCCACGTACAGGGCGTCGACGACGTCGTCGGCGAGCAGCCGGCCGAAATCCTCGTAGCCGTAGACCTCCGGGTCGTGGCCGGTGCCGGCCAAATCATCGGCGACGCCGGCCTTTTCCTCGGAGGACGTGACGACGGCCGTCAGCTTCGCGTCCGGCAGGCTCCGCATCGCCGGCAGGAACGCCTGCTGCGAAATCTGGCCGACGGCCACGACCCCGAACCGCACGGGCTCGCCTGGCTGCGGTCGGCGGGGAGTGGGGTTGGTGGCGTTGGTGGTGGACTGGGATTCATGGTGAACGTCAGTCATGTCCGCCATGGTAGGTGGATGCGCTTGTCGACGCACCGGGCCTCAGCCGATGCCGCGGTCCATGACCCAGATGAGGACCTCGGTGTCCGTGGTCGCGGTGAGCGACGGGGCGGCCGCGAAACCGGTCAGCCGGGCGACGTCGCCTTCGTCGAGAACCACGGTCGTGGTCGAGGGCGTTGCGGCCGGGGATTCGGTCGGGGCTTCGGAAGTAGATGCGCCCGGAGTTTCGGCCGGGGATTCCGGCGGGCCGGCGTCGGGAAGCCCGTGCAGTTCGGCGGTTCCGGCGGCGACGTAAAGGTGGACGAATGCGTCGACGGGCACGTCGACGGTGCGGCCGGCGGGGATGCGGCCGGCCCACAGTGTCGCGCCCTCGGTGCCGATGGTCAGGGGCGCCCGGTCGGGCGTGCCCGAGGCGACGGGATGCAGGAGGCCGTCGGAAAGCGCCTCGGTGAGGTCGGTTTCGGAGTGGCGGGGTTCGGTGTCGGCGGTCGTCGGCGGCAGCCACGCCTGGATGACGCGCAGCTTCTTGCCGGCGAGGTAGCCGGAGGCGTTCAGCTCCGAATGGCGGATGCCGCGGCCCGCCGAAATATGCTGCGCCATACCCGGTTCCAGGGTCGCCTCGGCGCCGGCGGCGCCGGTGATGGAGCCGCCGTCGTCGCGGTGGCGCAGCGCGCCGTCCATGACCCAGGTGACCAGCTCGACGTTGCGGTGCTCGTGCATGTCGAAGCCCTCGCCGGGCGCGACCACGTCGTCGTTGTGCACCATGAGCAGCCCGAAGGCGTTGCCCTCCATGTCGAAGTTCCCCGTCGCGGGGAACGACTGGCGCGACAGCAGCGCGGAATCGCGCCACGTCGAACGCTCGGCGGAGCGGATGATCCGCACGCCGGGCCGGGCCTGTTCCGGAACCTGATTAGATGACATGTCAACTAATGTAGCCGGGGTGGTCCCTTAAGGGAAGGGGCGGGGGTCGCCGGGCTACTTCTTCCGGCCGACGGCGAAGTACGCGGCCGGGCCGAAACCGTTGATGAAGCTCGCCAGCACCCACGCCCACTTCGGGCCGCGCACCTTGTCCGCGGGCCGCTGCGCGAGGTCGCGGTACATGCCGACCTTCGCCGACAGCTCCGCCAGCACCGCCGACACCAGCGACACCTTGCCCACCAGGCTCAGGTCGCGCCACTTCTCCACCGGCGACTGCGCGCCGCGCTTGCCGTTCTTCTTCGCGTTCATGCACCCAGGTTACGTGCGCGCCCGTCGCCCGCGCCGCGCTTCAGCGACTTCGGCGCCGGCTTCTGCATGCGCGCATGGCCGAGCTTTCCGACGCGCCGGAACGCCGCCAGGTACAGCGGGCGCGCGAAACGCTTCAGATAGAACGAGCCGGTCGACTGGATGTCCGTGGTGACGATGACCCGCCGCGCCTCGATCCCCCGCATCGCCCGCCGCGCAATGGTTTCGGCGGTCAGGGTGGTGCGGGTGAGGAGGAAGCCGGCCATGTCGTCGGCACGCGGGTCATCGCCGGTCAGCGAGTTCCGCAAATTCGACCGGAAGAAGGTGGGACACACGGCGGTGACGGCGATGTCGCGGTGCGCGAGCTCGAAACTCAGCGTCTCGGCCAGTGCGACCAGCGCCGCCTTCGTGGTGTTGTACGTCGACATCACCGACGGGTGCACCAGGCCGGCGAGGGATGCGGTGAGGACGATCTGGGCACCGTCGGGAAGCAGCGGCACGAACGCGCGCACGCCGCGGACCGACCCGAAGAAGTTGATGTCGAACGCGCGTTGCCAGGTCTCCATCGACGTCCGCTCGACGCGGCCGCCCACCGCGATGCCCGCGTTGGACACGAGCACGTCGATGTCGGGATGCGCCGCCCCGGCCGCGGCCCAGTCATCCTCGCTGGTCACGTCGAGGGTGCGGTACTCGGCGCGCGGGCCGAGGGCCAGCACGGTGTCCGGGGCCTCGGCGTGGATGTCCGTGACGACGACGCGGTCGCCGCGCCCAAGGAACTGCTTGGCCAACTCCAGCCCGAACCCCGACGCGCCGCCCGTGATGAGCACCTTCCGGTCCGTCTTGTCCCCGGGCCGTGCTTCGCGCCCGGTGCCATTGACGCTTGCCGACGCTGTCCGGGCCGCTTTTCTCCGACGATTCATCGAACCTCTTTTCCCGTGGACGATTGCCGGGCTCATCGTGCCACGGAGGCCAATCCGGAGGTAGGGATATCCTGATTTTGTTTACTGCGGAACTCTTCCCGCGGTCTTTTGTCATGCAAGTCGTTGCTGAACGTGTCGTGTCAGCCAGCGGCCCTTATCCGGGAGTCACGATGCCCAATCATTCCTTCGCCGTCATCGATTTGGAGACAACTGGATTCGTGAACCGCGATCGAGTTCTCGAGATCGGTGTAGTGCAGCTTGACCCCACCGGCGCTGTTGAGGGGCGGTGGCGGACGTTGGTGCAGCCGGATCGCGCCATCGATAACACGAGTGTGCATGGCGTGACCCCGTCGGATCTCGTCGATGCCCCGTCATTCGCCGACATCGCGGGGCGCTTGGCTGACGTAATTCGCGGCCGGGTGCTTGTCGCGCACAACGCGAGTTTCGAGCGGAGGTTCTTGACCGTCGAGTTCGGGCGGCTTGGCGTCGATTTGAAAGGTTCGGATTGGATTCTGGACACTCTGCCGCTGGCGCGGCGTATGTGCCCGGGGCCGTCGTTCAGGTTGGGGGAGTGCCTGCGCAGCGCGGGCATCGAAAACGTGTCCGCGCACACGGCGTTGGCGGACGCTGACGCAACGGCGCAGTTGTTCCGGGTGTGGTTCCCCGATCTGGCGGACGAAATCGGCGTCTGCCGTCCCCTTGAGTTCGATGACTTTTCGTTATCCCTCCTGCCGCGCTCGGAGTTGCCGCTTTTGCCCCGCGATGATGGCTTGTTCCCGGATGCCTTCCCGATCGGAAAGTCCCCGGAGGCCTCGTCGATTGAGATGATGTTGAGGGAGGAACTCGAATGGCTGCGCCGCATCACGGATTCCGCCCCAGGAGTTTTGGATGACGCGGCGGACCGGTACTTCGGTTTGCTTGCGGACTCACTGGTGGATGGCGAGTTGGACGCGGATGAGGTCGCCCGCTTGCTCGATATCGCCCATACGCACGGGCTCACCGACGATGACGTCGACGACCTGCACGAGTTGTACATCCGTCAGCTCGTGGTGGAAGCGTGGGCCGACGGCGTCATCACCCCAAACGAACAGGCCATCATCGTGCACATCGCGCGACAGCTGGCGATTGACCCTGGCACAGTCGCCGAGCTTCTCGTCGAATCGCGGCCCGAAACCGTCCCGGTGATGACGTCGCCGGCCGTTGATGGTTCCGGAGGCGATGCGGAAGAGTCGGAAGAAGCGGAGGACGCCGAAGACGCAGAAGACCGGGGCGATGAAACCCCACCGAAGGTGCGGTTGCGTACCGGTGACCGGGTCACATTCACCGGCTCAATGGCCAATCCCCGCGAGGATTGGGAATCGCGTGCGGCCGCGGCCGGATTGGATGTTGGTGGTGTCTGCGGGAAGAGCGTAGTTTTGGTCGCCGCCGACGTGCATTCGAGGTCCGGAAAGGCGAAGAAGGCCAGATCGCTCGGAATCCCCATCATCACGGAAACGGAGTTCGCGGCCTGTCTCGCCGCGCTGCACGCAGTCGAGGAGGTGGCTGCACCCGCGTCGGTGAACGCCGGGGAAGAGGCAGCGGGTGAGGTGCCCGCAGCACCCGAACCCCAGGGCAGAGTCCTCGCCTCCGGTGCGCCGGGCGCGGGGCGAACCACTACCGCCGAGGAGTTCGAAGAAGAAGGTGGGGAACTCAGGCTCACCGAAATTTTCCCGTGGATCGGCGACGTCCCCGTCACCGATCCAGACGCGACGGGCGTCGTTGAGGCGTGGCTGGAGAGTCGTGCCGATGTGCCTTTGCACGCAATGTCACCGGTTCTCGAACCTGAGACTCACCCGGAAGGCCTCGATACCACCCACCGGACCGTCGGAGCCTGGTTCGGGAGCTATCCGCAGCCGCTTCTCGCGACGGTGGAGGACCTGTCCGACATTCAAGGCGTGGGCCGCGTCCGCCTGCGTTCCTTCGTCTACGCAACCGTGCTCCAGGCAATCGATGACGCTGCGGACGTGGCCGATCGTGCGAAAGAGGCTCCGCTGGGTACCGTTACCGGGGATGTTCCCGGTGCTGAATCGCGCGCGCTCAAAGATGGTGGTGCGTCAATGGATTACTTCGATCTGGGCGAGTCCGTTTACTCCGGGCATGGTCCATTGGAACCCGGGGAACTGACCCCTGCCGACATCGTCACCGGTTGGCTCGCTTTGATCGGGGCGTGGCCGTACGCAGGGGTGGGGATGCCGACGGTCGCGGCCTCAGGTATCGACGTGCCGGCGACGGTCGCCGAAGCTGCCGGCGAGATGACTGATCCGGCAATGAGGGTCATTGAGCACGCACTTAGGGATTTCGACGACGTGGCTGCGGGAGAAGGTCCGCGTGCCTCCGCAATCATCGATCACCGGATGATTGGTGGGCGAACCCTCGGGGAGTTGGGGGAAGATTTCGGGATCACTCGTGAGCGGGTCCGACAGATTGAAACGGTTGTTAAGCGACGGCTCGGTGACATGGGGATGGGCGTCCGCTTGTTGAAGTCGGCTGTCGCGGCGCGATTCGGACCGGTCCGCCGCATCAGCGATGTGCGTGCCTTGATGCCGGAGCTCGATTCGACACCAACGTCATCGGTCAGCCCTCTTTGGGAATTGCTGGCTATTAGCCAAGTGCCAACGCTCGGCGATGGCGACGTTGCCGAAGGACGCCCCGATGATTGGCGCATCGCCGACGGATGGCTCCTGGTTGTCGGCGCCCCCGAGCGAATTGAAGCCGAGGTTAGGCGCGGAGCGGATCGATACGGCGTGGGGTCGCTGTCGGAGATGGCGCTTGCTTTAGGTCTCGACGAATCGGTCCTGGGGGACTGGCTTGTTTCCCACGGCGGGGCGCATGTCGATGGTGACGTCGTTCTGACCGCAAACGGCAGTATCCCGGAACGTGCGGCTGCGATTTTGTCGATTGGAGGCGAACCGATGACCACCGACGAGATCCACGCGAAAATTCCGGACCGTTCGAGAACTTCAATCACGAACGCGTTGTCCATTTCAGCCCTGATGCACCGGTGCGCCACCGACACATGGGCATTGGCGGAATGGGGGATGGAGGAGTGGACGACGATCGTCGACTTCATCCATCGGCGAATCGACGCCTCCCCAGAGGGGCGTGTTCCATTGACCGATCTTCTCGGGGAGGCCGCGAACTTCAAGGTTTCGGAGAATTCCGTGTACACCTTCGCGAATACACCGGAGTTTTCGGTGGTCGATGGCATGGTGTCGAAAGCGGATGCTTCGGAGGCACCCGTTAACGAAGCGTTGCCAGAGGAAACCCGGGATCTTTATTGGAGGGACGGTGAACATCGACTTCTTGTAACCGTGACCCGGGATCACCTGAGGGGTTCGGGCAGCGGCGTAGGCGCTGGGGTCGCCGCTCTTTATGGCATCGCTTTCTTGGAGAGCCGCGAGCTCCCGAGCCGGCTGGGTCCGCAACGTTTGACGTGGGGCCGCACTAACGCATCGATCGGTACCGTCGGACGGTTCATGGACGACCTGGGCGTCTTCGAAGGTGATCGCGTGTGGATGATTTTCCGGCCCGACGAGTTCGACGTCGTAGTGGCAACGCCACGCCGCGATGGTCTGCAAGGAGTGGCGAAACTCTTGAATGACACCGGACTGGACGATGCCTTTCCAGACGATGCACCGATCGACGAGGTGCTGAGGGCGTTCAACGAGGCAATCGGCCTCGAACCCGATGCGCCCCGCAGGCGCACGGTTTCGCGACTGCGCTACCGGGGTGACGACGCGCTGGCGGAGCTAATCCGGGAGCTTTGACCCTTGTCTGCGGCTGTGCCTCGAAGTTGTGCCGCACCATCGCGTCGGAAAGCTGGGAAGATTGAGGGCATGCAATCCGACGCCACCACCGTGGAGCAATACCTCGCGGAGCTTGCCGACGACCGGCGCCCCGGCATGACCGAGCTCGTCCGCGTCATCGACGACAACCTGCCGGACGGCTTCGAGCGGGCGAT
>DUOR01000305.1 GCA_012838715.1 Actinomycetales bacterium | reverse complement strand
TCCTCCGAGAGGCCCTTCACCAGGGAGAACATCAGGCCAATGATGACCAGCACGAAGGGGCTGGCCGCCAGGATGGTCACGTTCTGCAGGTTCGACAGCGAATCCTCGCCGCCGGACAGCAGCAGCACCACCGCGATGGCGGCGGTGCCCAAACCCCACATGGCGGTAACGGGGCGCGCGGCGACGAGGCGGCCGCTCTGGCTCATCGTGCCCATCACGGTCGACGCGGAGTCGGCGGAGGTGATGAAGAACGTCGCCAGCAGAATCATCGCGATGACGGAGGAGACGGTGCCGCCCGGGAACGTCTGCAGCAGGGAGAACAGCTGGCCCTCCGAGGTGCCGTCGCCCCAAATCGACTCCCCGGCCTGTTCCAGCGAAATGGCGGAGCCGCCGAAGATGGAGAACCACACCAGCGACACGAGGGAGGGCACCATCACGACGGTGAAGATGAACTCGCGGATGGTGCGGCCGCGGGAAATGCGGGCGATGAACATGCCGACGAACGGCGACCACGACACCCACCAGGCCCAGTAGAAGATGGTCCAGCCGGACAGCCACTCGCCGGCGGTGCCGTCGGCCGAGGAGGCGGTGCGGGAGGCCATCTCGAAGAACTGGTCCAGGTACGTGCCGGCGGCGGTGGGGATGGTGTTGAGGATGACGATGGTCGGGCCGAGAATCAGCACGAACAACGCCAGCACCAGCGCGGCGACCATGTTGAAGTTGGAGATGTACTGGATGCCCTTGCTCACGCCGGACAGCGCGGAGACCAGGAACGCCAGGCCGAGCACGATAATGATGCCCAGCAGCAGCCAGGTGCCGGGGTTCTCCACCCAGCCGACGTTCTCCATGCCCGCGGTGATCTGCAGGACGCCGAGGCCCAGGGAGGCGGCGGTGCCGAAGACGGTGGCGAAAATGGCGAGGACGTCGATGGTCTTGCCCAGCGGCCCCTCGGCGGCGCGGGCGCCGATGAGGGGGATGAACGCCGCCGACACCAGCTGGCGGCGGCCCAGGCGGTAGGAGCCGTAGGCGATGGCCAGGCCGACGATGGCGTAGATGGCCCACGGGTGCAGCGACCAGTGGAACATGGTGGTCGCCATGGCGGTGCCCACCTCGTTGGACTCGTGGCCGGGCACGCCGTCGCGGTAGAAGTTGAGCGGTTCGGCGACGCCGAAGAACATCAGGCCGATGCCCATGCCGGCGGCGAACATCATGGAGATCCAGCTGACCGTGGAGAACTCGGGCTTCTCGTCGTCACCGCCCAGCCGGATGTGGCCGAACTTCGACATCGCGATGAAGAACACGAAGAACACGAACACGGTGGCGGCGAGGACGAACAGCCAGCCGCCGCTGGAAACGACCCAGTCGAGGGCGCCGCCGGAGACGCTGGCGAAACTATCCGGCGCGATGAGGCCCCAGGCGAGGACGGCGAGCACCGCGAGCGCCGCCGGGACGGTCACCGCCCAGTCGATGCCCGACGTCTCCCCGCTTTCCGACGGGCTGTCGGGGACGGTCGCGTCGGTGATTTGGGGTGGGGGTTCCACGGCTCCTTCGGCGACGCCCGCGGCGTCGGCGAGTCGGCCCGTCTCGGCGCGCGCGCCGTCGGGGCCGTGGGGGTGGACCTTCTCGGTGTTTCCGGGTTTCGGGTCAGAGGTGGTCATACAACCAGGATGTAACGCCTTGACCTGCAATTTCAAACGCGGCCCACCGGTTAATAAGGTTCATCTCAGGTTTTTCGACGAACCGTCGGCGCCGGGGGCTGCATTAACGCAGTTCAACCACTGTGAGTCGGTTGACCAATAACGATGCGTTAACGATCCTGCTCTCCGTCACTTTCATCGTCATCGTCGGCCCAGGGATCGTCGCCTTCGGCGGCCCGTTCCTTGCGCGCCGCGATGACGGCCTCGTACAGATCGCGGTGCTTCGCCAGCCCGACGGTGCCGGCGACGACGCGGCAGGCGTCCTTCAGGCGTTCGCCGCCCGCGACGCGGAACTCGACCTCGTCGACGTGGTCCTCGGGGTTGACGGTCGTCGGCCCGTCGTCGGCGCCCTCGATGACGACGGTGATTTCCCCGCGCACGCCCTCCTCGGCCCACTCCGCCAGTTCGGACAGGGTGCCGCGGCGGGTTTCCTCGTGCAGCTTCGTCAGCTCGCGGCACACGGCGGCGCGGCGCTCCGAACCGAGGATGTCGGCGGCCTCCGCCAGGGTGGCGGCAATTCGGTGCGGCGACTCGAAGAAGCAGCATGCCCGCTTCTCCCCTTCCAGCGAGCGCAGCCAATCGCGGCGGGCGCCCGGCTTGCGCGGCGCGAAGCCGTCGAAGCAGAACTTGCCCACCTTCAGCCCGGACAGGGCCAGCGCGGTGGTCACGGCGCTGGGGCCGGGCAGGCAGGTGACGGGCAGTTCGGCGTCGTGGGCCGCGGCGACGATGGCGAGCCCCGGATCGGACACGACCGGCATGCCGGCGTCGGTGACCACCAGGACGCGGGAACCCGAGCGGGCCGCGTCGATCAGCTGCCCGATGCGCGATTCCTCGTTGTGGTCGAAGTTCGACAGCACCTTGCCGCGGATTTCCACGTCCAGCGCGGCCGCCAGCTGCCGGGTGCGGCGGGTGTCCTCGGCGGCGATGACGTCGGCCTCACCCAGCGCGGCGCGCAGCCGGTCGGTGGCGTCGCCGATGTTGCCCAGCGGCGTCGCCGCCAACGTGATGCCCGGCTCCAGAGTGCGGCCCGTCGGCGCGCGCCCCTCGTCGACGGCACCGTCCGCGGCACCGTCGACTGCACCGTCGGCTTCGCCCCGCTGGTCCCCCACCGCCTCGTCCCCGGCGTTGTCGCGCGCTCCGTTGCCCTGGTCGGGGTCGTCCGGATGGGTGGCCTGAAAGTCTGGGTGGGAAGCCATGCCCGCGATCCTATCGGCCCGCGCCTAGTATCGGGTTCGTGACCCAACCCCGCCCCCGGCCCGACGTGGCCCCCGACGCACCGGATTACGGCCCCGCCGATGCCCGGGCGGCGGGTACCGGGGAAGGGGCCGGACTC
>DUOR01000304.1 GCA_012838715.1 Actinomycetales bacterium | reverse complement strand
CGGGGCGCCCGCCGTCGCGTTGGCGCCCCATGCGGCCGCCGGGCGCGCGAAATCCCGGTACTGTGGCGGGCGTCTCATCGGAGCCCCTTGCGGTTCCAGGGAATCCATGCGATAGTTGACGCGTCAACAACGGGAGAGGCGGTCACGGCCGCCCACCGATGGGAGCGCCGCCGGTCGGCGCGAACATCGGGCACCCGGACGCCGGAAACCGGACCGGCCGCCGCCCGCCCGTTGTCCGTGGCGCACAGCACCGGCGCCCCGCAGAATTCGTCGAAAGGACCTGACATATGCCGAATCTCGCCCAGTACACCGCCCGTTTCCTCCCCGGCCTGTTCTTCCTGAACTCCGGTATGACCAAGCGCAACCTCGACGACGAGACCGCCGCCGGCATGCAGGGCTTCGCCTCGGCGGGCATCCCGGCCGTCGCCAAGCTCGACCCGGCGACCTTCGGCAAGGCCCTGTCGGCCGCCGAGATCGCCACCGGCGCCGCCCTGGTCGCGCCGTTCGTCCCGAACCGCATCGCGGGCGCCGCGCTGACCGCCTTCGGCGCCGGCTTCATGTCGATGTACCTGCGCGCCCCGGGCCAGAAGCAGGAGGGCTCCCTCGCCCCGACCCAGGAGGGCCTGTCCCTGGCCAAGGATTCCTGGCTGCTGGGCACCGGCCTGTCCCTGCTCATCGCGGGCGACTCCAAGAAGAAGTCCAAGAAGTAACCGGAGCACCCCAGCACGTCACCTCCGCTTTCCGACGGCGGCCGGCCCCATCACCGATGGGTCACCGGCCGCCGTCGGCGATCCGGGGCGGGGGAAGGGCGGCGGTCGTCAGTACGGGGAGACCGAGGACCGGTGGGCGTTGACGTCGATGGCCCGGTGGATCGGCGGGAACGCGCGCTGGGGGCAATCGTCGCGGCTGCAGACGCGGCAACCGGCGCCGATGGGCGTCGCCGCGTTCTTGTCGTTCAGGTCCAGGCCCTCCGCGTACACGGTGCGCTGGGCGTGCCGGGCCTCGCAGCCCAGGCCGATGGCGAACATCTTGCCCGGGCGGCCGTATCGGGCGGTGTGGTGCTCGACCGTGCGGGAAATCCACAGGTACGGGCGGCCATCGGGCATCACCGCCACCTGGCGCATCACCTTGCCCGGGTAGGAGAACGTCTCGTACACGTTCCACAGCGGGCACGTGCCGCCGGAATTGGTGAAGTGGAAGCCCGTCGCCGACTGGCGCTTCGACATGTTGCCCGCGCGGTCGACGCGGACGAACGTGAACGGGATGCCGCGCAGGCTCGGGCGCTGCATCGTCGACAGGCGGTGGCAGACCGTCTCGTAGCCCACGTCGCAGCGCACCGACAGGTACTCGATGTCGTAGCGGTTCGACTCCGCCAGCTGGTGGAAATGCTCGTACGGCAGCATCAGCGCCGCCGCGTAGTACGTGGCCACGCCCCGCAGCGCCAACTGGCGCGACTCGTCGGACGTGAAGTGCCCGCCGGCGACCTCCGAACGGATCAGGTCCCCGCACTCGAAATAGCCGAGCTCCGTCGCCATGCGGAACGCCCGCTGGCCGGGGGAGAGGAACCGCGCGAGGTCCAGGGTGCGGGAATCCGGATCGAAATGGTGCTGCGTATCGCCCATGTCGGAGCGGTACCGGATGGTCACTCCGTGGACGTCCTCGAGGCGCCGGCCGAGCACCTCCTCGACCTGCGACGACTCGTCGGTAAGCCCCAGTTCCAGCGCAAGGCTCTCCGCGGCGACGTCGACCGAATCGATGTAGTTCTGGCGGGAGTAAAAGAAGTCGCGGACTTCCTCGTGCGGCATCGCCAGCGCCTTCGCCCGCGTCTCCGCCGAGGGGCCGCCCTCGAAGTTGCGGTCGTCCGTCGCCAGCGACAGCTTGTCCGTGACGTTGCGGTAGCGGCGGTGCACGTCGACCATCGCGCGGGCCAGCTCCGGATGATTGCGGACCATGTCCGAAATCTCCTGCAGGTCGACCGGCTCCGGGCAGACCTCCTTGTCCAGCACCACGTCCTGGACCTCGGCCAACAGGCGCGAATCATCGTCCCTGGAGAAGAACGTCGCGTCGACGCCGAAGGTCTCCGTGATCTTCAGCAGCACCGGAACCGTCAACGGCCGCACGTCATGCTCAATCTGGTTGACGTAGCTCGCCGACAGGCCCAGCGCCTGCGCCAACGCGGCCTGGCTCATGTCCCGCTCGCGCCGCAGCTGCCGCAACCGGGAACCCACGTACGTTTTCGACATGCACCCCAGGTTAGCCGACGACGCAAAACAATCGGCCGGTGACGCTAAGGATGCCAATTTGGGTGGTCTGGCCTGCGGAATCCCGGGTCGGGGCGTGGGGGTGATTGGCGAACATCGGCAACGCAAAAAGGAACCCCACCCGACGAACGGGTGGGGTTCCCCTTGACCGGGGTGCGGCGGGCTAGGAAACCGCCGCGGCAGTTCCGGGGTTCACGTCCCGCCGGAGCGGGCCGGGAGAACCTCCTAGAACTGGCCCTCCTCCGTGGAGCCCTTCAGGGCGGTGGTGGAGGAGTTCGGGTCGACGGTGGTGGCGATGCGGTCGAAGTAGCCGGCGCCAACCTCGCGCTGGTGCTTGACGGCGGTGAAGCCACGCTCCTCGGCGGCCTTGAACTCGCGGTTCTGCAGGTCGACGAAGGCGGTCATCTGCTCGCGGGCGTAGCCGTGGGCCAGGTCGAACATGCCGTAGTTCAGGGCGTGGAAGCCGGCCAGGGTGATGAACTGGAACTTGAAGCCCATCTTGCCCAGCTCGTTCTGGAACTTGGCGATCTCGTCGGCCTCCAGGTGCGCGGACCAGTTGAAGGACGGGGAGCAGTTGTAGGACAGCAGCTGGTCCGGGTACTCGGACTTGACGGCCTCGGCGAACTGCTTGGCGACCTCGAGGTCCGGGGTGCCGGTCTCCATCCAGATGAGGTCGGAGTACGGGGCGTAGGACTTGGCGCGCTCGATGCAGGGCTCGATGCCGTTCTTCACGCGGTAGTAGCCCTCGGCGGTGCGGTCGCCCTCGATGAACTTCTGGTCGCGCTCATCGACGTCGGAGGTGATGAGGGTCGCGGCCTCGGCGTCGGTGCGGGCGATGACGACGGTCGGCACGTTGGCGACGTCGGCGGCCAGGCGGGCCGAGGTCAGGGTGCGGATGTGCTGCTGGGTCGGGATGAGCACCTTGCCACCGAGGTGGCCGCACTTCTTCTCGGAGGCCAGCTGGTCCTCCCAGTGGGTGCCGGCGGCGCCGGCCTGGATCATGGCCTTCTGCAGCTCGTAGACGTTCAGCGCGCCACCGAAGCCGGCCTCACCGTCGGCGACGATGGGCAGCAGCCAGTTCTCGACGGAGGTGTCGCCCTCGACGCGGGAGATCTCGTCGGCGCGCATGAGCGCGTTGTTGATGCGGCGGACCACGGCCGGAACGGAGTTGGCCGGGTACAGCGACTGGTCCGGGTAGGTGTTGCCGGAGAGGTTCGCGTCACCGGCGACCTGCCAACCGGAGAGGTAGACGGCCTTCAGGCCGGCGCGGGCCTGCTGGACGGCCATGTTGCCGGTCAGGGCGCCCAGGGCGTTGATGTAGGAGTCGTCGTCAACGTTGACGCCCTCCCACAGGAGCTCGGCGCCACGGCGGGCGAGGGTGTGCTCCTCGATGACGGTGCCCTGGAGCTCGGCAACCTGCTCGGCGGTGTAATCGCGGGTGATGCCCTTCCAGCGGGGGTTCTCGTCCCAGTCCTTCTGGATTTCCTGAGCGGTACGGGCCTTGCCGACGTTCGACATATCCGGTGTCACTTCCTCTGCTTCGGAATATGGATGGGCTCCCGGGTGGGGCGCGGACGGCGCCCGGCGAGCCCGGGTGGGCCCAAAGGTAAGACGACGCGGACACGGGGGAACGTCCGACGGGTCCCTCGATGGCGATTCAACACCAACGCTGGGCGCCGGATGGTGCCCGCTTCCGCGTGCCGTAGTTCACATCATGGGGGACGGTTTGCGTTGCGTCAAGAAAAACGGGTTGTAAATTTAATTCGTTTTTTCGGGCGAACCTGTGAAGTTTGCAAAGTCTTGGCTTGGATCGTGAATATGGAACGCTCTCAGCGTCATCCCAGGTAGGGATAGTTAACCACCGTTAGCCTGGGTCTTGCCTGTGTGTCGCCGTGAAGGTCTTGCCCCCGCTAAGGGGTAGTTTCGCCCGGCCCTGACCGGATGGCGGCTGCACCCCCGCGGCACCCTCACCAGTACGCGCGTTCCGGAAGTCGGGGGTATCCCCCGGGGGTATGAATGTGGTGTTGGCCTGGGGTTCTCCGAAATGTGGCCGTCGTTACGCGGCGGACATGCCTGCTTCTTGTTGGGGCCCGGGTGGGGCCTCATCCGCCTTCCACGATTGCCGCCCGCGCGGCCGTCGGCGGCCGAACGCCGAAAATTCCTCTTCCCGGGAGACACGGATCACATAGGGTGGGTTCATCGCCCGCGGACCGCGAGCGTCCCGGCGTGCCCGGATCCGGCGGCGGCCCCTCGGCCGCCCCCAATCCGGGAATCCGCGCGGGATGCCGGGTACGAACCGGTACCCCCGAGAGGGGAGCGGACGGGGAGCGTGGCCGTGAAAAGCCGAATGACAGCTTCATCGAACGACGCATTAAAGAGGAGAGCAATGACCGAGCGCATCACCGCCGGCGGCCTGCAGGTCGCCAAGGTCCTGTACGACTTCGTCAACGACACCGCCCTGCCGGCGGCCGGCATCACCGACAAGGACGCCTTCTGGCAGGGATTCGGCGACATCGTCGAGAAGCACACCCCGCGCAACGTGGAGCTGCTGGCCAAGCGCGAGGAGCTGCAGGCCAAGCTCGATGAGTGGTACCGCGAGAACCCGGGCAAGCAGGACCAGGACAAGTACGTCTCCTTCCTGAAGGAGATCGGTTACCTCGTCGAGGATCCGGGCGAGTACCAGGTCACCACCGCCAACGTCGACACCGAGATCACCAGCACCGCCGGCCCGCAGCTGGTCGTGCCGGTCCTCAACGCGCGCTTCGCCATCAACGCCGCCAACGCGCGCTGGGGCTCGCTTTACGACGCGCTGTACGGCACCAACGCCATTTCCGAGGAAGGCGGCGCCGAGAAGGACGGCAAGGGCTACAACAAGGTGCGCGGCGATCGCGTCATCGCCTGGGGCCGTGACTTCCTGGACAAGGGCGTGCCGCTGCTCGAGGGCAGCCACGCGGACGCCACCGCCTACGCCATCGTCGACGGCCGTTTCGTGGCCACCATCGACGGCGAGCAGGTCGGCCTGCGCGAGCCGGAGGTGCTGGCGGGCTACACCGGCGACATCGATGACCCGGACTCCATTTACCTGAAGCACAACGGCCTGCACATCCAGATCCTCATCGATCCGGAGTCGCCCATCGGCAAGACCGACAAGGCGGGCGTCAAGGACATCGTCCTGGAGGCCGCGGTCACCAACATCATGGACCTCGAGGACTCGGTCGCCGCGGTCGACGCCGCCGACAAGACCCTCGGCTACACCAACTGGCTGGGCCTGAACGTCGGCGACCTGGAGATCGACATCACCAAGGGCGGCAAGCCGGCGAAGCGCGTCATCAACGACGACCGCACCTACACCGACCTGGACGGCAACGAGCAGAAGCTGCACGGCCGCTCCCTGAACCTGGTCCGCAACGTCGGCCACCTGATGCAGAACCCGGCCATCCTCGACCGCAACGGCGAGGAGATCTACGAGGGCATCATGGATGCCGTCATCACCCCGATCTGCGCCATCCCGGGCCTGGACCAGGACAACCCGCGCAAGAACTCCCGCACCGGCTCCATCTACATCGTGAAGCCGAAGCAGCACGGCCCGGAGGAGTCCGCCTTCACCAACGAGCTGTTCGCGGACGTCGAGGACCTGCTCGGCCTGGACCGCTACACCATGAAGGTCGGCCTCATGGACGAGGAGCGCCGCACCTCGGTGAACCTCGACGCCGCCATCAAGGAGGTCGCGGACCGCGTGGTGTTCATCAACACCGGCTTCATGGACCGCACCGGCGACGAGATCCACACTTCCATCCAGGCGGGCCCGATGTTCCGCAAGGCGGAGCAGAAGACCGCGCCGTGGATGCTGGCCTACGAGGACAACAACGTCGACGCCGGCCTGGCGCACGGCCTGCAGGGCAAGGCGCAGATCGGCAAGGGCATGTGGGCCATGACCGAGCTGATGGGCGAGCTGCTGGAGCAGAAGATCGGCCAGCCGAAGCAGGGCGCGTCGACCGCGTGGGTGCCGTCCCCGACGGGCGCCGTGCTGCACGCCACCCACTACCACGAGGTGGACGTGTTCGAGGTGCAGGACAAGCTGATCACCGACGGCCGCCGCGACACCCGCGAGGATCTGCTGACCCCGCCGGTCGCCGCCGCGAAGGCCGGTGACCCGGGCGCCGACTGGTCCGACGAGGAGAAGCAGAACGAGCTGGACAACAACTGCCAGTCGATTCTGGGCTACGTCATCCGCTGGGTCGAGCAGGGCGTCGGTTGCTCCAAGGTGCCGGACATCAACGACGTCGACCTGATGGAGGACCGCGCGACGCTGCGCATCTCCTCGCAGACGCTGGCGAACTGGCTGCTGCACGGCGTCGTGTCCGAGGAGCAGATCCTCGACTCGCTGCAGCGCATGGCCGAGGTCGTCGACCGCCAGAACGAGGGCGACGACGCCTACCTGCCGATGGCCGCCGACTTCGACAACTCCATCGGCTTCCAGGCCGCGAAGGAGCTCATCCTGGAGGGCACCAAGCAGCCGTCCGGTTACACCGAGCCGATCCTCCACCGCGCCCGCCTGGACTTCAAGAAGCGCCACGGCATCGACCAGGGTTAATCCCGGCCCGCCGGCGCTGACCGGCGAGCCGTGACGTGAACCGTCCCCTCCCACCCGTCCTCGGGTCGGGAGGGGACGGTTTTTCGCGTCTTTTCTCCCCCCTCCCCGCGCGATGCGGCCAGCGGGATCCGTGACAGCCGCTAGGCTTGCGTCCGATGCCCGGGGCCCGATCCCCCGGATCTTTCCCGAGTACATCCGACGCCGACGTGAAGGGGAATCCCACATGAACGCCGATGCGGCCGCGAACCGCGACCTGGCCAGTTTTGGGGCGGTGCTGTTCGACCTCGATGGGGTGATCACCCCGACCGCCGACATCCACGAGGCAGCGTGGGGCGACATGTTCCGCGCTTTCCTGGAGGAGCGTGGCGCGGAGCCGTACGCGGATTCGGATTATTTCGAGCACCTCGACGGCCGCCGCCGCGATGAGGGCATCGCCGCGATGCTCGCGTCCCGGGGCATCGAGCTGCCGTACGGCTCGGACGCGGACACGGCGCAGGACGACACCATCACGGGGCTGGGCCTGCGCAAGAACGAGGATTTCCTGGCGCGGGTCGCCGCGGGCGTGGAGCCGTACGAGGGGTCGGTGCGTCTGCTGGACGTGCTTGCCGACGCCGCCGCCGCGGGTTCCGGCCCGAAGCTGGCCATCGTGAGCTCCTCGCGCAACGCGCGGCCGGTGCTGGAGGCCGCGGGGCTGCTGGATCGTTTCGAGCTCATCGTGGACGGCAACGTCGCCCATGAGCTGGAGCTGTCGGGCAAGCCGGCGCCGGACACGTACGTGCACGCCGCGGAGGCGCTGGGCGTCCCGGCGGCGGAGGCCGTCGTGGTCGAGGACGCGATTTCGGGCGTGCAGTCCGGCGCGGCCGGCGATTTCGGCCTGGTAGTCGGCGTCGATCGCGGCGCGGGCCGGGACGCGCTGGCCAACGCCGGCGCGGACGTGGTGGTCGACGACCTCGGGGAGCTGATCCGATGACGGACGACACGTTCCCCCGCGGCCCCCGGGAGCAGGGCCCGTCCGGCGCGGTCACCGGATCGGATCCGTCGGAAAGCATCGAGCGCGCGGGCCGGCGCGATCGCGTCGACGAGGACGCCAGCCGCGCCGCGGAGGCGCGCCGCAAGCGCCGCCGCGAGTTCGAGCCGACCCGGGCCGACATCCACCACCACCTCATCGACGCCGAGGGCCTCATGGACCGCGACGTCAACCCGGTCGACGAGTGGCGCCTGGTGGAGGCGAAGCCGCACGGCATGCCGCTGGGCCTGTCGGAGACGCTGTTCGCGGTGTCGAACGGCTACATCGGCATGCGCGCCAACCCGCCGGAAGGCCGCGACTCCGCCGAGCACGGCACCTTCATCAACGGCCTCCACGAGACGTGGCACATCCGCCACGCGGAGGACGCGTACGGCCTGGCGCGCCAGGGGCAGTCGATCATCAACGCCCCCGACTCCAAGGCCATGCGCCTGTACATCGACGATGAACCGCTGCGCCTGGGCAACGCCGAGGTCTACGACTACGAGCGCTCCCTCGACTTCCGCGAGGGCGTGCTGCGCCGCCGGTTCATCTGGCGCACCCCCGGCGGCAAGAAGGTGCGGGTCACCACCGACCGCATGGTCAGCTTCCAGGAGAAGCACGTCGCCGTGATGTCGATCGAGGTCGAGCTGCTCGATTCCGACGCCGCCGTGGTGATCAACTCGCAGATCCTCAACCGCCAGGACGGCGAGGACGAGTACCACGACTCCGCCGCCGCCCAGGGTTCCGAGCTGGACCCGCGCCGCGCGGAGACGCTGGAGGAGCGGGTGCTCAACCCGACGTACCAGTCGGAGGTCGGCGACGGCCGCGCCACCCTCGCGTTCCGCTGCGCCCGCTCCGGCATGACCGTGGCGTGCTCCATGGCGCACGAGTTCAGCGTCACCACGCCGGACGACGAGGACCCGTACCGCGAGATCAGCCAGAAGACCGAGCAGGACTCGGCGCAGGTGCTGTACCACGTCAACGCCCCGAAGGGCGCCGTGATCCGCTTGGAGAAGTTCGTCTCCTACCACTCGTCGCGCCACGTCCGCGGCGAGGAGCTGGCCTTCCGCTGCGCCCGCACGCTGAACCGCGTGCGCCGCATCGGCCTGCGGACGATGCAGGAGAACCAGGCGGAATGGCTGGAGCGCTTCTGGGAGCGTTCCGACGTCGTGATCCACAACCGCCCCGAACTGCAGCAGGCCGTCCGCTGGAACATCTGGCAGCTGATCCAGGCCTCCGCGAGGGCGGAAATCCAGGGCATCCCGGCGAAGGGCATGACCGGCACCGGTTACGGCGGCCATTACTTCTGGGACACCGAGATTTACGTCCTGCCTTTCCTCTCTTACACGAACCCCGCGTTCGCCCGGAACGCGCTGCGGTTCCGGTGGGACATGCTGCAGGCGGCGTGGGATCGCGCCGACGAGCTGTCGCACGACGGTGCCCTGTTCCCGTGGCGCACCATCAACGGCATGGAGTCGTCCGCCTACTACGCGGCCGGCACGGCGCAGTACCACATCGACGCGGACATCGTGTACGCGCTGATGAAGTACGTGTACGCCACCGGCGACGTCGACTTCCTGCTGCGCGAGGGCACGGACCTGCTGCTGTCGACCGCGCGGTTCTGGATGTCGCTGGGCTTCTTCGACGAGGACCGCGAGGAATTCCAGATCCACTCCGTCACCGGCCCCGACGAGTACAACACGGTGGTGAACAACAACCTGTACACCAACGTGATGGCGCAATATAACCTCGCCGCGGCCGCCGACGTCATCCGCCAGATGATGAAGGAGCGCCCGGAAGCGTTCCGCGAGGTGTGCCACCGCTACGACCTCGACATCGCCGAGGTGGAGGAGTGGGAGGAAGCCGCCGCGAAGATGTACGTCCCCTTCAACGACGCGTTGGGGATTCACCCGCAGGACGACCAGTTCCTGCTGCGCAAGCGCTGGAACCTCGACGACCCCGAGGTCGGCCCGAAGCGCCCGCTGCTGCTGCACTACCATCCGCTGACCATTTACCGGCACCAGATAATCAAGCAGGCCGACGTGGTGCTGGCGCTGTTCCTCCAGGGCAACAAGTTCACCGAGGAGCAGAAGCGCGCCGACTACGACTACTACGACCCGCTGACGACGGGCGACTCGTCGCTGTCCGCGGTCGTGCAGTCCATCGTCGCGGCGGAGCTGGGCTACGGCGCGCAGGCCATGGACTTCTTCATCCGCGGCCTGTACGTCGACCTGGCGAACCTGCACGGCAACGCCGCCGACGGCGTGCACGTCGCCTCGGCCGGCGGCGTGTGGCAGGGCCTGGTCTACGGTTTCGGCGGTTTCCGCGACCACAACGGCGTGTTCACCATCGACCCGCGCCTGCCGGACGAGTGGGAGGGCCTGACGTACCGCGTCACCATCCACGGTTGCCGCATGCGCGTCACGGTCCGCCGCCGCACCGTCGAGCTGGTGCTCGAGGAAGGCGACCACGCCCTCGGCCCGATCCACGTCGCCGGCCACGACGTCATCGTCGGCCCGGAGCCGATGACCATCGTCGTCGGCGAGTGGCGCGAGCACACCCCGCCGGAAGGCAACCCGAAGGACGGGGAGATGCTGGAGAAGGTCAGCGAGGAGGGCGCCGAGGGCGCCTCCGAGAAGGACGGCGTCCCCGACTTCGACCGTGGGGTGTCCACCGACGAGGAGCTTGCCGACGACGTGACGGTCGACCCGGCCGAGGACGTCGGCCGCCCGGACTCCGCCGAAACGAGTGGTGCGTACGTCGACGTCCCGAAGGACGACGTGTCCGGCGGGGTCACCTCCGCGGGCGCCGCGTCCGGCGGTGACGGCGACGGCGGTGACGGCGACGGCGGTGACGGGGATGGCGGTGACGGGGATGGCGCCGAAACGGGCCGAACCACCGTCAACCCCGGCGACGCCGTCGACTGACCCGCGTTCACCGGCGGTTGCGTCGGCCCGGCCGGGGCGCCGCCCATGATCCCGGCGGCGTCCCCGGGCGCCGGCACGTCGTAAAGCGCCTGGCCGGGGAGGGATATCGGCCCCCGCGCAGCTCGGGCGGCCGTTCGGCGCGTCGCCCCCGCAAACGGCGTAGGATCGCCTAACCTGAGAAATTTCTAGGGCGATCGGCGGGAAACCTGTGAAAACCCCCACCCGGATGGGGGATAAATAGTGACAGCGGCCTCAGTGTCCTTAAAGTGAACATGACACTGGAGGTGCCATGACTGTTACTAGTTCCAACCGTGACGCGATCGCGCACGGCAAAATCCGCGTGGAGCCGCTGCGTGAGCGGCCCAAGTACCCGACCTGGGCGCTGAAGTTGATCATGGCCGTTACCGGCATCATCTTCGGCCTCTACGTCATCGTCCACATGCTGGGCAACCTGAAGATTTTCATCGGCCGCGAGGATTTCAACGCGTACGCGCTGTTCCTCCGCACGATGGGCCAGCCGATCGTCCCGGGCGAGACCGTCCTGTGGATCTTCCGCATCGTGCTGCTGGTCTCCCTGATCCTGCACGTGTACGGCGCATTCGCCCTGCACGGCCGCTCCCGCCAGTCCCGCGGCAAGTTCCGCCGCCAGGGCATGGTGTCGAGCTGGAACACCTTCACCGCCCGCACGATGCTGATCACCGGCGTCGTGCTGCTGGCGTTCGTCGTGTTCCACGTCCTGGATCTGACCGTCGGCGTCACCCCGATCGCGCCGGAGGCGTTCGCGCACGGTGAGGCCTACGGCAACCTGGTGGACTCGTTCTCCCGCTGGTGGGTCGCCATCTGGTACATCATCGCCCAGCTGGCTCTGCTGCTGCACCTGTCCCACGGCCTGTGGACCGCGGTCAGCGACCTCGGCATCACCGGCGCACGCTGGCGCAAGGTGCTCCTGTTCCTGTCGGGCCTCATCCCGCTGCTGGTCGTCGTCGGCAACATCTCCATCCCGGTTGCCGTTCTGGCCGGTCTGGTCGGCTAGGTCGAGAAGGGTATTTGAGAATGACCAACACTGAAATGAACACCGGCGTGGACTTCACCGCGCCGCAGTCCGAGGTCGCCGGCGTCGTCGTCGGCAAGGTCCTCAGCGACAACTCCCCGGGCGACGCCGCCCCCATGAGCGATCACTGGGAGTACCAGAAGGACCACTACAACCTGGTCTCCCCGCTGAACCGCACCAAGTTCCGCATCCTCGTCGTCGGCACCGGCCTGTCCGGTGGCGCCGCCGCCGCGGCCCTCGGTGAGCTCGGCTACGACGTGCACGCCTTCACGTACCACGACGCCCCGCGTCGCGCGCACTCCATCGCCGCCCAGGGTGGCGTGAACTCCGCTCGCGGCAAGAAGGTCGACAACGACTCGGCGTACCGCCTGGTCAAGGACACCGTCAAGGGCGGCGACTTCCGTTGCCGCGAGAACGACTGCTGGCGCCTGGGCAAGGAATCCGCCCGCGTCATCGACCACATGAACGCCATCGGCGCGCCGTTCGCGCGCGAGTACGGCGGCGCCCTCGCCACCCGTTCCTTCGGTGGCGTGCAGGTTTCCCGCACGTACTACACCCGTGGCCAGACGGGCCAGCAGCTGCAGCTGTCGACCGCGTCGGCCCTGCAGCGCCAGGTCGGCCTCGGCAACGTCGAGATGTGGACGCACAACGAGCTGGTCGACATCATCGTCGCCGACGGCCGTTGCCAGGGCGCGATCATGCGCAACCTGATCACCGGTGAGCTCACCGCCCACACCGCCCACGCGGTCGTGCTGGCCACCGGCGGTTACGGCAACGTGTACCACATGTCCACGCTGGCGATTAACTCCAACGCGTCGGCCATCATGCGCGCGTACGACCAGGGCGCCTACTTCGCGTCCCCGTCGTTCATCCAGTTCCACCCGACCGGCCTGCCGGTCAACGCGCACTGGCAGTCCAAGACCATCCTGATGTCGGAGTCGCTGCGTAACGACGCCCGCATCTGGACGCCGAAGAAGGAGGGTGACGAGCGCCCCGCGAACGACATCCCCGAGGACGAGCGCGACTACTTCCTGGAGCGCCGCTACCCGGCCTTCGGCAACCTGGTCCCGCGTGACGTCGCGTCCCGCGCCAACGCACAGCAGATCAACGCCGGCTTCGGCGTTGGCCCGCTGAAGAACTCGGTGTACCTCGACCTGCGCGACGCCATCGAGCGTCTGGGCAAGGACACCATCAAGGGCCGCTACTCGAACCTCATCCAGATGTACGAGGAGGCCATCGGCGAGGACCCGTACGAGGTCCCGATGCGCATCGCCCCGACCTGCCACTTCACCATGGGTGGCCTGTGGAGCGACTTCAACCAGATGACCTCCATCCCGGGCCTGTTCACCGGTGGCGAGTGCTCCTGGACCTACCACGGCGCGAACCGCCTCGGCGCGAACTCGCTGCTGTCGGCCTCCGTCGACGGCTGGTTCACCCTGCCGTTCGCCGTGCCGAACTACCTCGGACCGATGCTGGGCGCCGAGCGCCTCGCGGCCGACGCGCCGGAGGTCAACGAGGCCCTCAACCGCGCCCAGGCCCGCCTGGACAAGCTGATGTCCATCGGCGGCACCCACGGCGCCGAGTACTTCCACCGTCAGCTGGGCGAGGAGCTGTACCGCGTGTGCGGCGTCGCCCGCAACAAGGAGGACCTCGCCGAGGGCCTGGCCAAGATCCGCGAGCTGCGCGAGCAGTTCTGGACCGACCTCTTCATCCCGGGCAACCCGGATGAGATGAACCAGCAGCTGGAGTACGCCAACCGCGTCGCCGACTACCTGGACCTCGGCGAGCTCATGTGCGTCGACGCCCTGGACCGCGACGAGTCCTGTGGCGCGCACTTCCGCGAGGACCACATCGACGAAGAGGGCGAAGCCGAGCGTGACGACGCGAACTGGTGCTTCGTCTCCGCGTGGGAGCGCGGCGACAACGGCCCCGCCTGGGACCTGAAGAAGACCGAGTTCATCCGCCACGCCGAACCGCTGAAGTTCGAGGCCGTCCCGCTCATGACAAGGAACTACAAGTAATGAAACTGCACCTTGAAATCTGGCGCCAGTCCGGCCCCGAGGTCGAAGGCCACTTCGAGAGCGTCGACGTCGATGACGCCGTGCCCGAGATGTCCATCCTGGAGCTGCTCGACTGGGTCAACGGCAAGTACGTCGAGTCCGGCAAGGAGCCGTTCGCGTTCGCTTCCGACTGCCGCGAGGGCATTTGCGGCACCTGTGGCCTGAACGTCAACGGTCGTCCGCACGGCCCGGGCAAGAGCACCCCGACCTGCCAGCAGCGTCTGTTCCAGTTCTCCGATGGCGACACCCTGAAGATCGAGCCGATGCGCTCGGCCGCGTACCCGGTCATCCGCGACATGGTCGTCGACCGTTCCGCGCTGGACCGCGTCATGGAGAAGGGCGGCTACGTGTCGGTCATGGCCGGCACCGCCCCGGACGCCGACACCCTGCACGTCAACCACGAGACCGCCGAGCTGGCCCTCGACCATGCCGCGTGCATCGGTTGCGGCGCCTGCGTCGCGGCCTGCCCGAACGGTGCCGCGCACCTGTTCACCGGCGCGAAGCTGGTGCACCTGTCGCTGCTGCCGATGGGCAAGGACGAGCGTGGCCGTCGCGCCCGCAACATGGTCGACGAGATGGAGACCAACTTCGGCCACTGCTCGCTGTACGGCGAGTGCGCCGACGTCTGCCCGGCCGGCATCCCGCTTACCGCGGTTGCGGCCATCACCAAGGAGCGGGCGCGTGCGGCGTTCCGCGGCAAGGAAGACTAAGCTGAAAATCCACTGACAGGGTTTTCAGGAAGGACTCAGAAATGGCTACCTCGACTGCCAACACGGCCTCCGCCCCGAAGCGTTACCGGGGCGAGGAGCACTTCGTCGACGGCTACGTCCCGCAGAGCATGAACGCCGAGTACTCGTCGCTGCACCGCAGCATGACGTGGATCGGCATGGGTCTGTGGCTGGCGTCGCTCGCGGCCTGGGGCGCCTTCATCTTCGGCCTTGCCACGATGGGCATGGACTCGAACGCGGCCCACGAAGCCGGTGTCATCGCCTACAACGAGGCTGCGCCGACGATGGGCGGCCAGAACCTGTCCGCTGACCCGGGCTCGTTCAACCCGTCGCTGTTCCTGTGGGGTGGCCTGATTACGGCCATCGTCATGGACGTCATCGGCCTGTTCCTCATCATCGCGGGCCGTAAGCAGTACCTCGCGTACCGCAAGGAATACGGCACCCACCACTAATTCGCGTGGGCCGTGAGGCCGTAGCGCGGCCGACTTCGGTCGGCACCTCCGG